>NZ_JAABLS010000016.1:0-58423 GCF_009915195.1 Proteus sp. G2674 | reverse complement strand
ACGTGCCTGCTCTGCACGTTCAGCAGCTAATTTTTCAGCTTCTGCTCTTTGCGCTTCTTGGCGCGCTTGTTCAGCTTCTAGTTGCGCTTGACGTTGAGCTTCTTCTTCGGCTAAGCGCGCCTGCTCTGCACGTTCGGCCTCTAAACGTTGTTGTTCTTTCTCTTGTGCAGTATTTTCTTCTTTATTACGGCCAAATCCGAGCCACGAGAAAAAACCTTTTTTTTCTTTTGCCATTAGCTACTAAACTCCTCGCACTAAATCATGGCGCGATAACATTGACGATATTAAAAATAATAATGAAGTCTATCATTTGATCGAGGATAAACGCATCTTTTATACGAATTTTATGGTAAATTATTCGCGCTTAAATCAAGGTAAGTTATCAAGTTATCAACAAACTTGTTCCTTGAAACATTAAAACACGCCAAAATTCACGCTTAAACGATATATATCAGAAAAATATGGCTAAGAAACCACAAAAAACGCCGATGGGACAAATCAGAATAATCGGAGGTAAATGGCGTGGTCGGAAACTTCCTGTGCTTGATAGCCAAGGATTACGTCCCACCACCGATAGAGTCAAAGAAACACTGTTTAATTGGCTTATGCCCGTTATTCAGGACGCTCGTTGCTTAGATTGCTTTGCCGGCAGTGGTGGGCTAGGTATTGAAGCACTCTCTCGCTATGCAAAAGAAACGACATTCATTGAATTCGACCGTAAAGTCGCGCAACAAATTACTGCTAATTTAGCGCTGCTTGGCGCTGATAATGGGCATGTTATTCAAGATAGTGCGTTAAATTATCTAGCTAAACAAGGTACTGCATATGATGTGGTGTTTTTAGATCCTCCTTTTCATCAAGGTATGTTGGCAAACACCCTGCAATTATTAGAAAATAACCAATGGTTAGCCGAAGGTTGTTATATTTATATTGAAGAAGAAGTAAACGCACAGGTTTATTCTTTACCAGAAAATTGGCGATTACATAGAGAAAAAATCGCAGGCCAAGTCGCCTATCGTCTCTATATTCGCAATTTATCTGCTTAATTTGTTATGGAGCTGCTATGTTAATCTTTTTAGGTCGATTTTTAATGATCGGTGTGTGGGGATTTCTTTGTTTAAATCTTATTTCCCCATTCCCTAAACCTTTAAAGTACTTTATGGATATCGCATTAATCTTTATGGTGATTATGCACGGCTTACAAATTGCCATGTATAAAGCAGGCCAACCCGAAGATAAAAAACCTTCTGGCTTACTCCAATTTAAGATCTTCTTTTTTGGTATTTTTGAGCTATTGAGAATACAAAAAGAGTTGCGCAAAGAGTATCTAGAAAAACAAAAAAATAAAAACCAATAACTATCGTCTATTCAAGTCACTGGGGATAACACGCTAACTCCCCAGTTTCTTATGCTCTGATGCTTATTTAGCTGATGTTTTACTACTCTCATTATCTGGTGCATCTGTTTCAAACTGCACGAAACGACTACCTTGCATAAATAATCGCCCTTTCATCTCCAGCGCTACATTTGAGAAAGTGGTTTTATCCACACGTAAGATAATATCTTGCTGAGAGTCCGTTGTTAAACGGAAAGTCACTTGATAGTAATAGGTTGTTTCTGGCCCATTAATATCATTTTCTCTTGAACGCCGATCGTTTTTCGGTATTTGTTGCTTATCAACAACTTCTACCATATATAATTTAACGGGTGAATTATCATCACTGATACGCTGTTTTCTTTGCTCAAAAAAACGATATGTTGCGCTAGCGATAATGATAATCAGCACCGCGATACCTAACATTCCCGCTTTATTCATTACACTCATTCCTATTATCGTTATAAATTCACATTGTGCTTATCTGTAGTTAATTTTAATTAATACGCCAGTTTCTTCATTAATCGCTATTCTTAAATTATGCTTTCTGTTATGAATAATAAAAGAGTTCTCTATATAAGAATAAGGAAGATATTATGAGTTGGCCTTTTCTCGCTGTCTTATTTTCTGGGTGGCTTTATATCGATGCCGCGTATCGTGGCCCTAATTGGCAACGATGGCTATTCCGTCCTATTACGCTACTACTATTACTCCTTTGGGCATGGCAAGTCCCTGAGCATAGCATTAATAGTTATCTTATTGTCGGCGCTTTATTAGCAACATTACTTTCTGATGTATTAAAAATGTTTGAAGGTAAGTATTTACTACCTTCTTTAGCCTTGTTATTCCTAAGTTATATTCTCTACCTAATTAGTTTTGCCTTACCATTACAAATCTCTTTTTATCTTCCTTTGCTTGGTTTTGTTATCGTTGCCGCAATTATCGTGTTAGCCATCATCTGGACTAAACTGGATAAATTTGCCATTCCTGTATTACTGACTTTATTAGCGGCTTTTGCGATGTTTTGGGTTGCAGGAGAGAAATTCTTCTACCTGAGCAACGACTACAACTTTTCTATCATGATAGGCTCACTCTTGTTAGTAATTGCTTACTCTATTTGGCTTATCAACCGTTTCCGCTTCTCTTTTTCAGCCTCTAAAGGACTGGTAAGTGCCTGTTACTTTATTGGTCACTTCTTTATTGTTAGAGCCCTTTTTCTGTAACACCCTTATCCCTTGTTTCTTTATCAATAGAAACAAGGGATTAATTGATTTAACAAATCCGCACTTTTTGACAATCAATACGCTCTGTTTATCTTGACTCTGGACTCTACTCCAAGCTGTAAAGTATCGGTAATTGATAAAACTGTACTTTGTTGAACGAGGAGAGGCGTATGTCTAAACACGCTCATCAACACGATAACCATAAACATACCGATGCTTGCTGTTCAAGCTCTCAATGCTGCTCTAATCAGGCAGATAATAGTAGTATGCACTCACATACTGAAAGTGGACACACTCATAGCAAAATCGATAAGAGTGATCCTGAATGTGAAGAAGAACATCATCATGGCCATCAACATGAGCATAATCATCACGCTCATGATGGTCATGATCATGCCCATGGCTGTTGTGACAGCAACGCCCCTGTCTCTAATGTAGAGCCTGAAAAAATTGCACAGCAACGTTTTAGTTGGAAAGTGCAAGGAATGGATTGCCCAAGCTGCGCACAAAAGATAGAGACAGCAGTACTGAAAGTGGTCGGCGTTAAACAAGCGAAGATCTTGTTTGCCACTGAAAAACTGGTTGTCGATGCTGATACCGATTTACGTACTGATGTGATTAGTGCCGTTAAAAGTGCCGGTTTTGAACTATTTGATATCTCATCAGCGGGATCTCAGCCTCCTGCAAAACAAAGCCTCTTAAAAGAGAGCTCATTCGTCATTATCTTAGCGATTTTAATGGCGATAAGTTGGGGGGCCGAGTTTATTGATCCACAAGCAGGTCGCGCTGCCTTTATTGCAACGACATTAATCGGGTTATTCCCTATTGTAAAAAAATCGCTACGACTCATTCGTAGTGGTACCCCATTCGCGATTGAAACCTTGATGAGTGTTGCGGCTATTGGGGCACTGTTTATTAATGCCACCGAAGAAGCGGCAATGGTAATTTTGCTGTTTATGATTGGCGAAATGCTTGAGTCTTACGCTGCGGGTCGTGCACGCCGCGGAGTCAGCGCATTAATGGCTCTTGTACCAGAAGAAGCGGTGGTAATAAAAGAGGGTAAAAAACAGACAGTCCCTGTAGCTCAATTGCGCCCCGGCGATATTATTGAAATTGCACCAGGTGCGCGCTTACCCACAGATGCCGAATTAATTACTGCTTTTGCAAGTTTTGATGAAAGCGCATTAACGGGTGAATCGGTGCCGGTCGAACGTTTACAGGGTGAAAAAGTCGCTGCTGGCTGTTTATCTGTTGATCGCTCGGTGCAAATGAAAGTGGTCTCTGAGCAGGGGCAAAATGCCATCGATCGTATTTTACAACTGATCGAAGAAGCAGAAGAGCGTAAAGCGCCCATTGAACGTTTTGTTGACCGTTTCAGTCGCTATTACACACCACTGATTATGCTGTTTTCCGCATTAGTGATCATTATTCCACCTTTGTTATTCGCTCAACCTTGGGAAACTTGGTTCTACCGTGGTTTAACACTGTTATTAATTGGTTGTCCTTGTGCTCTGGTTATTTCAACACCAGCCGCCATTACATCAGCACTGGCAGCAGCAACAAAACGAGGTGCCTTAATTAAAGGTGGTGCAGCACTTGAACAACTGGGCACAGTCAATATCGTTGCTCTAGATAAAACAGGCACATTAACAGAGGGTAAACCTCAAGTCACTGATGTCATAGCAAATGCAGGCTTTAATGAGAAAGAACTACTGATGTTGGCTTCTTCTGTAGAAGTTGGCTCTCATCACCCTCTCGCAAAAGCCATTATTAATAAAGCACAAGAGCAACAAATTGATGTTGTGGAAGCCGATAATCGCAAGGCTTTAGCGGGTAAAGGGATTGAAGGTTATTTAAATAATCAACATATTCTGGTCAGTGCCCCAACACAATTATCAGAAACCACACCATTATCTGCACAATGGCAACAACAAGTCGCTCGTCTTGAAGATGAAGGCAAAACCGTTGTGGTGGTATTAAAAGAAGATCAGTTCATTGGTGTGATTGCGATGCAAGATACATTGCGCAACGATGCTATCGAATCAATGAAAGTGTTGAAATCGATGAATATCAATGCCGTGATGTTAACCGGTGATAACCCAAGAGCAGCGGCTGCGATTGCACAAAAACTGGGTATGGATTTCCGTGCAGGATTGCTCCCTGAAGATAAAGTCACCTCAGTGATGGAAATCAGTCAAACACATAACACAATGATGGTGGGTGATGGTATTAATGATGCACCAGCAATGAAAGCGGCTACCATTGGTGTTGCGATGGGAAGTGGTACAGATGTCGCTTTAGAAACTGCCGACGCAGCATTAACCCATAACCGTTTAACTGGCTTACCCGAAATTATTCAGCTATCTCGTGCAACACGTAAAATTATCCGTGAAAACATTACCATAGCATTGGGTTTAAAAGCGATATTCTTAGTAACCAGTTTATTCGGTATCACTGGACTTTGGGTTGCCGTATTGGCTGACTCAGGAGCAACAGCTTTAGTGACCGCCAATGCCGTAAGACTATTAAAAGTTAAACTAAAATCTCCTCACCAAGATTAAACTAACCTAAAAATAAAACCCAAACCACAGTCATTGCTATGGTTTGGGTTATTTTTACGCTTAAATCTCACTGCGAGATAATTCTATTACTTATCTATTTCCTCAATACTCACATGTGCTTTTTTTCGTGAAAATAGTTTAACCACAAAGACATAGAACAGTGGTACAAAGAAAATAGCCAAGAAAGTGGATGCAAGCATACCGCCAATTACCCCTGTTGCAACAGAGTGCTGACTACCTTGCCCTGCGCCTGCAGCAAGTGCCATAGGTAATACCCCAAAAGTAAAGGCGAGTGAGGTCATAATGATAGGGCGTAGTCTCATTCTTGCCGCTTCTGCTGCCGCATCGATTAATGGTTTACCATCCTTCTCATAAAGATGTTTAGCAAACTCAACAATTAAGATGGCATTTTTCGCTGATAGGCCAATGGTGGTCATCAAACCTATTTGGAAATAGACATCTGAGGATAAACCTCGTAACAGTGTCGCGATAACAGCCCCTAAAATACCAAATGGCACCACTAAAGCGACAGAGAAAGGTACTGACCAACTTTCATAAAGTGCCGCTAAACTTAAGAAAACAAACAGAATTGTCATCACATATAATGCAGGTGCTTGGTCTTGTGTTTGAATTTCTTCATAAGACAGACCGCTATAGCTTAGGCTGATTTCAGATGGCAATTGTTTCATAATATCTGCAATTGCCAGCATCGCGTCACCCGTACTGTAACCTGGCGCTGGTTCACCTAAGATCTCAATCGCTGATAGCCCATTAAAACGTTCTAATTTCGGTGGCCCCATATACCATTGTGTTGTTGCAAAGGCGTTGAATGGGATCATTTCACCGCGCTGATTACGAACATGCCATTTATCCAGATCGGTTGGCAACATACGCGCTGAGGCTTCCCCTTGAAGATAAACACGTTTAACACGGCCTTCATCAATAAAATCATTTACATACATCGAGCCCCATGCGGCAGATAATGTATCGTTAATATCAGATAAACGCAGTTGTAACGCTCTTGCACGCTCTTTATCAATCACAACACGTAATTGAGGTTCATCGTTTTTACCATTCGGGCGAACATTAGTTAATACTGGACTTTGTGCTGCTAATTCGAGGAATTTATCACGAGCTTTAACCAATTCAGTATGGCCTAAACCCGCATTATCTTGTAAGTAGAAATCGAATCCCATCGCATTCCCCATCTCCATAATAGCAGGTGGTGGGAACGCAATAACCATACCATCACGGATAGAGTTAAAGTGTTGCTGTGCTCGCGCCACTAATGAGAAAACATCTTCTCCTTTTCCTTTACGCTCAGACCAATCAGCCAAGTTAACAAATGCCATACCCGCATTTTGACCACGACCTGCAAAGTTAAAGCCATTAACAGTAAATACTGTTTTAACCAGATGTTTTTCTTCGGTCAGTAAATAATCCCTAAATTCTGCCATGGTTTGTTCCATACGCTCAGCGGTACTATTTGCTGGCATACGGACTTCAATCATCACAACCCCTTGGTCTTCATTTGGTAAGAAGGCTTTAGGTAATTGCGTAAACAACCACCCTGTTCCAACGGTAATAATGAGGAAAATAAACATATAACGGCCTCGACGGTACAAGATATTGCGTACCCCCTTCTCGTAATAGTTAGTTCCTCTATCAAAGAAACGGTTGAACAGCCAGAAGAATCCGCGACGTTTCTTCTCTTTGTGTTGTGGTTTTTTCAATATTGACGCGCATAATGCGGGTGTAAATGTTAATGCAATAAGCACTGATAATGCCATCGCGACAACAATAGTCGCTGCAAACTGGCGATAAATAATCCCAGCCGATCCACCAAAAAATGCCATTGGCACAAAGACCGCAGATAAAACAAGACCAATCCCCACTAACGCCCCTTGAATTTGCGTCATCGAGAGAATGGTCGCTTCTTTTACCGAAATCGCCTGTTCATGCATGATCCGTTCAACGTTTTCAACCACAACGATGGCATCATCCACCAGCAAGCCGATTGCGAGCACCATGGCATACATCGTTAATACGTTGATAGTTAAACCTAATGCGGCTAATACACCAAAAGTTCCTAATAAAACAACCGGTATAGCCAATGTTGGTACCAAGGTTGCCCGAATATTTTGTAGGAATAGGAACATAACCAAGAACACTAAGATGGAAGCTTCGACAATCGTTCTTACCACAGAGCTAATGGACGATTTTACAGAAGGCGTTGTGTCATAAGGGAAAAGGGCTTTTACACCTTGAGGGAAAAACTGCGACTGAGCTTCCACAACCTCTTTTACTTTTTTAGACACATCAAGTAGGTTAGCTCCGGGCGCTAAGCGCATAGCCATACCCGCAGACGGTTTACCATTGTATAAGCTTGAAATAGAGAAATTATCTGCCCCTACTTCGACTTTCGCTACATCTTGTAACAGAACTTGTGAGCCATCAAGATTCACTTTTAATAGAATATGGTTGAATTCATCTACTGATACCATACGTGATGAGCTGGTAATGGTTGCGTTTAACTCAACACCTTTTAATGCCGGTAAGCCCGCTAACTGCCCGGCGGACACCTGTACATTCTCATCTTGGATAGCCGCGGCAATATCTTTCGGCATCAGGTGATAATTGGTCAGTTTATCCGGATCAAGCCAAATACGCATAGCGCGTGGTGATCCCAATAACAGAATATCCCCCATACCATCAATACGAGAAATAGGATCTTTCATATGTGAGGCAAGGTAATTACCTAAATCAAAGGCATCTAATTTTCCAGATTCATCTACAAGGGCAACCACTTGCATAAAGTTAATCTGGAATTTCACTACCCTCATCCCTTGTCGTTGTACTTCAAGGGGTAACTTAGGTGTTGCTAATTGCAGTTTATTTTGTACCTGCATCAACGCAATATCACTATCCGTACCTTGTTCAAAAGTGGCGATAACTTCAAAGCTACCATCCGTATTACTATTTGAACTTAAATAACGGAAGCCATCTAATCCGCTAAGCTCTTGCTCAATAACTTGAACAACCGTGTCTTGCACTGTTTCAGCCGATGCACCGGGATAAACTGCGGTGATCATTATCGCTGGAGCTGCAATTTCAGGATATTGACTCACAGGAAGTTTTATTAACGACAATCCTCCTGCAATCATAATAACAATAGCCATCACCCACGAAAGTATTGGCCGATTAATAAAAAATCGAGACATAATAATGTATTACCTAAATGAAGACTTACTCTAAGGTGGTCTTTAATGAAATGTTGTTAGCAGGAACCGCATTGACTTTTACGCCCGGTTTTGCACGATGATGACCTTCTGTCATGATCCTATCGCCAGCTTGTAATCCCTGTTTTATGATCCATCCATTACCTTGTGGTTTTAATATTTCAACATCTCTTGCTTGTAATACTTGTTGTTGATCAACGATATATGTGATGGATTTACCACGGGCATCAAAGGTAATCGCTTGTTGTGGCACAACAATCGCTTTCTCTTGAGTCCCTTGCATAATGCGAGCTTTGGTATACATTCCTGGTAATAATTGGTGCTGTGGATTAGGGAATTTGGCGCGTAATGTCACTGAGCCTGTACTTGGCTCAACTTGGACTTCGGAAAAACTTAATGTACCGGTATAAGGGTACTGAGAGCCATCTTCTAAAAACAGCGTCACATCCATTTTATCTTCACTATCAGTGACGACACCTTGTTGGATCAGTGACTTTAATTTCAGTTGGTTAGTAATAGGTTGGGTAATATCCACATAGATAGGATCAAGCTGTGTGATGGTCGCTAATGGCTGACTTTGTCCACTACTCACTAATGCCCCTTCACTAACAAAAGAGCGACTGATTTTGCCGCTAATAGGTGATAAAACTTGGGTATAGCCAAGGTTAATATTTGCTTGATTTAAATCGGCTTTAGCTTGATCAAGGCGTGATACTACATCGTCATATTCTTGCTGACTAATGGCATTAGTGGCACGTAAAGATTTATAACGGGCAGCTAATTTTTTCACATTATCGTAAGCCGCTTGTGCTTTAGCTACCTGAGTTTCGTAAGGTTTTTTATCTATTTGATACAGTGGTTGATCTTTTTTAACATCACTACCTTCAGTAAATAGACGTTTTTCTAAAATACCATCGACTTGTGGACGCACCTGTGAGACACGATAAGATGCCGTTCTTGCTGGCAAATCGACCGTTAATGGAAGAATTTCCTCTTTGACAGTATAGACTCCCACTTCTGGGATAGCAGGCTTGGTTGGCTGAGTCGATTGATCGTTACAGCCCATTAAGACAAAACTTACCATCATCACAGAAGTAAAAGGAATATTACAACCCTTTGTTTTAAATAAATGTTTTGTTTTTTTCATAGTTAGTGGAATTGTGCTGATAAAAAAAATACCGTACTCCCTATGCGAATGGTTTCCGGTACAACGAATTAATTAAGAACGTCATCTATTTATGGCTATTAAAATAAATAGTCTAAATATTAGATTAATAACACATACAGTTGAGATCCTTATTTATTAGAGGTTTTTGTATTTATTAATACGCTGTGAATAATGAACTTTTCAAGGTATTTTAACAAGATTATAATTTATCAATATGTGGCATTTTAAATAAATGAAAATATATCTTATTGAAATCAAACAAATTAAATAAAATAAACTCTATTATAAAAAACACTAAAATAGCATTTTTAGGAAAAACAAAAAGAGCAAAAAATTAACTAATAATTATCCCATTACCATTAAAATGATGAATAAATAAACATTTTCAAATACTATTTTCACAATAATACAAAAGAGATAAATAAAATTATTTTAATTGTTTCTTATACGAAACTAATACAATAAATCTATTAATTCACACAAACCTATAAATATAGAAAAATAATCTCTTAGAAAAAACATGACTAATTCATCATAAAACCATGGCATTTATTCATAAGGGAAATGGATTTTATATGAGGTATAAAAAGGCAAGGAGAGCTACTTTTGCCTTGGAAGAAAGAGCCACAAGCGAGACAAGCCATGCTTTATCTCGCTTGATAAGCGTGTTTTTTACCAGATAAGCTGATTTACAGCTGACCCTCTTTTTTGCGGATCAAATAACGATAAGGTGTTGCTTGCGTCTCTTGCTGTAATAGGTCATGTTCCATAAAACGACAAAAACCGGGAATATCACGCACTGTCGCCGGATCATCAGCAATCACCAACAGTGTTTCCCCCTGAGCCATATTTCTTATGGTCTTACGCACTAACATAACAGGCTCAGGACAACGTAGTCCTAAGGTATCTAATGTTTTTGTCGCATCATCAAATTGGGCATTCATTGTATTAACCATTTTTTCGCACTAACAGATAGCACTATTATATCTCGCTTTGCCTCGCACATCACGGCACATTCATCAACTTCACGTTGAGTTATCGCCGATCTTTGCTTTTGTTGCGCAACAAGAGTATGATGCGCATCCTCTCCTGATGAGAGAAAATCATACGTTTTATTGGGTTCCCTCACCCCAATCACTAAAAAGGTACAATTTATGTATAGGTTTACCTCCCGCCAAAAAGCGGCGGCGCTATTATGGCTTTCGTTATTTCATATATTGATAATTACTTCTAGTAACTATCTTGTTCAATTGCCTATTTCTATTTTTGGCTTCCATACCACATGGGGTGCATTTACTTTTCCATTTATTTTCTTAGCGACAGATTTAACTGTTCGTATCTATGGAGCCCCTCTGGCAAGACGCATTATTACTGCCGTTATGATACCGGCATTAGCTATTTCCTACCTAATATCAACACTCTTTTTCCAAGGAAGTTGGCAAGGTTTTGCCTCACTCAATGATTTTAATATCATGGTGGCAAGAATAGCGACTGCAAGCTTTATGGCGTATGTGTTAGGGCAAATTATGGATGTTTCTGTCTTTAATCGTTTAAGACAGCAACAAAAATGGTGGGTTGCACCAAGTGCAGCGATGTTTTTTGGTAATTTCTTAGATACTGTTGCCTTCTTTTTTATTGCCTTTTATCGCAGTACAGATGCGTTTATGGCGGCCAATTGGGTCGAAATAGCGCTTGTGGATTACACTTTTAAATTGACGATTTGTATGCTGTTTTTCTTACCGGCCTATGGCGTATTATTGAACTTTATTTTGCGCTATTTTTTTGCACAAGAAAATCAACAACAAAGCTATGCTCAAATCCGTCCTTAGCTGATTGATTCCCCCAATAAGGCTTTATTCTTTGCACAATAAAGCCTTAGCTTACTTTTACCAATACCTTGATCTACCGGCAATAAATACCATTATTTAGCATAATAAGTGAAGACACCGCACTACTATTGATGAATGATAAAGAGTAAGACTTTTATTGCCTAGCAATACAAAAATTAACCCGTTTCAATATAATATTTTTATTATCAATTAAACTATTAAAGTATTCTGGATCATCTCAGCTTTTTTCCATCTCGGTTAAGATGATATTCCCCGCCATAAAGATTTTTTACTCTTTTGAAGATAGTAGGAGTCTATTATGTTAAAAGTTATTCAATCCCCAGCGAAGTATATCCAAGGGCCTGATGCGTTATATCATATTGGGAAATATACAAAACCTTTGGGTGAGAGAGCATTGATTATCGCTGATAAGTTTGTCATGGATCTGGCTGGCAGCATCGTCAAAGACAGCATGACACAGTATGAAGTCAATGGACACTTTGAACAGTTTCACGGTGAATGTACACATAAAGAGATTGACCGCTTAGTTGAGATAGCCAAACAACAAGCCGCTCTTGTTATCATTGGTGTTGGGGGAGGAAAAACCCTTGATACCGCCAAAGCCGTCGCCTATAAATGCCAGTTACCTGTGGTGATCTCTCCGACTATCGCATCAACCGATGCCCCTACTAGCGCACTTTCTGTTATTTATACAGAACTAGGCGCATTTGATAGCTATCTTTTCTACCCGAAAAATCCTGATATCGTTGTTATGGATACCAATGTAATTGCCTCAGCACCACCACGTTTATTAGTGGCAGGGATGGGAGATGCCTTAGCGACCTATTTTGAAGCAAGAGCCTGTAGTCGAGCACAAAAGCAAACAATGGCTGGAGGTAAAACCACCCTTGCAGCACTGGCATTAGCAGAGCTTTGTTATCACACCCTACTTGAAGATGGCTATAAAGCCAAACTTGCCGTCAGCCGTAGTGTGTGTACTACTGCGGTTGAAAATATTATCGAAGCAAATACCTTTTTAAGCGGTATTGGTTTTGAAAGTGCCGGATTAGCCGCCGCACATGCAATACATAATGGTTTCACTGCATTAGAAGAGTGCCATGCAATGTATCACGGTGAAAAAGTCGCCTTTGGTACTTTAGTTCAACTAGTGCTAGAAAATAGCCCGTTAGAAGAGATCGAAGAAGTACTCGATTTCTGTGTTCAAGTTGGCTTACCTGTTACCTTAGAAGAATTAGGCGTACATGCTACAGGTGATGAATTAAATGAAAAAATCATGGCTGTCGCAGAATTAAGCTGTGCAGAAGGTGAAACAATTTACAATATGCCATTTGATGTTGATTCCGATAAAGTGTTTGCGGCGATTATGGCAGCAGACCAATTAGGACGTGAGTGGTTATATTAAGGATTAATATTAATGGCACCAACAGGGTGCTCTGTACCCTGTTGACTCACAATGTGGTGTAAAGTAATAAAAAAGGGAATAAAAGGTCGACTTTTATTCCCAAATTGCTTGTTATTGTGATCAGTGACTACGTTATTGTTATCTCATTAATTTTTCTACAATGCCCGAGCTAATAAGCTAATTGGGTGTTCACATTTTTTGGTTGTTGACATTTCTATTTGCCATTTACAGGTTTCGCAATCTGTAATGACTAAATCACAACCACTCTCTTCAATTTGACGGAATAATCCCGCCCCAATGCCTTGCGCAACATCGTAGTTTTCGGATTTAAAACCATAAGTACCGGCAATACCACAACATTGTGAATCTAATACAATCACTTCTACCCCAGGAATACGTTTGATTAAATCAATGGAGTAAGCCGCCCACCCCATTTTTTCCATATGGCAAGGGGTATGATAAACCACTTTTAATGGGGTATGTTTTAATGGTAATTCACGCCCTTCTTCCAATAACCGATAAATATAACGTGTTGCTAATTCTATATTTTCCCGTACTTTTGAAGTATCAATATCTAGAATATGTTCATATTCATCACGAATAGTGAAAGTACAAGTAGAAGATGTAGCAACAACCGGAATGTTGTTCTCCACAATTTTTTCTGTCAGAGATTCAAGGTTTACGGTAGCTTGTTTTTTCGCTTGTTTCACAAAGCCGTTGGCAATTAATGCAACACCACAACATTTTTCACGTTTTAATAGTTGAACACCAATATCCATTTTATTGAATACTTTAACTAAATCTTTCCCTAATTGAGGGTGATTGTAGTTAGCATAGCAACCGTGGAAAAACGCAACCTGATCTTTAAAGCGTGCTTGCTCTTCAACCTGTTTTTTCATCCATGTTCTAAATGTACCAAAAGAGTATTTGGGTAATTCACGACGATGGTCGATTTTAAGCGCTTTATCCAAGATTTTACGTACTGGTTTTAATCCGGTAATAGTGTTAACAATCGGCGCCATTGGCGTAGAGAGCGTTCCCATTAAATCAGTATGGCTTAAAATAGCATCACGAATTTTAGGTG
The DNA here is from genome assembly GCF_009915195.1 of Proteus sp. G2674. NCBI lineage: Bacteria > Pseudomonadati > Pseudomonadota > Gammaproteobacteria > Enterobacterales > Morganellaceae > Proteus > Proteus sp. G2674. The sequence continues at coordinate 44,521 of NZ_JAABLS010000016.1, read as the reverse complement.
TTTTAGGATTATAGTTAAGTTTAGCACGGGAAATGATATCCCCTATTTTTACATCTGAAGGACATGCCACTTCACAACGTTTACAGTTAGTACAGTATTTCAGTGCTTCATCATAAAGCATGGGATCTTTTAAGCGTAAACGCTCACCATCAGGGCCTGCTTGTTTAGGTCCAGGATAGAGTGGATTGACCTTTGCCACAGGACAATAGGTCGTACAAACTGTACATTTAATGCAACTTTCAAAACTGGTATCTTGTAAACTCATAGTACTGCCTCCACAGCCGCAGATGTGGTGTGCTGCGATTTATCACTCTGTAATATTTGTTGAGCTGCATAGAGTGCACTTATCATGGAGACACCTGCACCACAGCCTTCGTTTAGAGGATCAAAACCACCTAAAAGCGCCCCCACCGCATAGACATTGTCTAACGCTTCACCATATTTTAACGGTCTTAATTGACTATCTGTATTAACACCAAATCGCATATAAGGCTGTTTGGCAAACACATTGACTTGTGTCCACTCATTACGCGGTAAGCTTTCTAACAAATCTAATTCCATTAATGGCTCGTAAATACGATCAAATTCCGCAATTAAGCCATTATTGAAAAAACTGCCTGTGGCTAATACGACATGCTCGCTACGGATAGGGATATCAGTATGATTACGGGTATGAATACCGACAACCTTATTACCAACTAAATCGGCTTCTTCTGCGCGATCACCCGGCATGATCAAACCACCTGCTTGTTGAAAACGCAGTTTTAGTGCCTGATGTAGGCGAATACCTAATAATGAAGGCGGTAATGTCGGTAATAGACAAATTGGTTTACCCACACACTCTTGTAATAAATTAACTGGCGCTTCTTCATCTAGCCCGATACATGCAGGTAGTACAATCGCCTCAACACTATTATCTATGTGTTTAATTAATTCTTCTGCTAATGCTTGCGTGTTTTCAGGCTTATCTAAATAGCGCGCAATATTAATTGCTCTAAACTCACTTGGATTATCACGTAGTCTATCCAATAAAGGTAAATGAATGTGATAAGGAATGGCCTCAATACCTTGTTCATTTAAAGTACTACTTGCAAACTGAGGTTGAAAATCCAAGAATCCCTCAATCCCCACCACCGCTATTTTTTTCCATGGGAATGGTTGATTAACGCTATAAGTCGGCACGCGCTGTGGGCTCATCCAACTCATGCGAGAACGTCCAACCGGGGTAATACGGTAATGGTTTTCATCACCGTTACCTTTATAGTCTAAATTTCTCGTTGTTGATAACAGCGTTTGCGCTTGCTCTATCAATTGAGTGACATTTGCTTCACCAATACGACTATATGGGTGCTCTGGTGCTTGTTGTGCCAGTGTTGATAACGCTTGTTTCGGATGAGAAACTGGCGTGCCATCAGGAAGATGCGTTAATAAATCCAGTGATCCAGATGAAAAATGTAACGCACTTTGTCCATTACTGATAATGGCGCAAGATTTGCCCGCTTCAGCAAGGCGGATCCCCGCAGTCAGTCCCGCTAATCCGCTTCCTATAATGATAACGTCAAATTTCATCATCGGCCTCCACTGAAGCTGTTTTATCAATCATATCGGCATCTAAGCCACATAAACCTTGGTACACCCAACTGGTAAACTCACTTTCACGTAATGCATTACCCCATGCGATAGGACGAATACCTTTCCAACGTTCATTTAGAAAATGGGCAAGTTGTTGTTCGGAGCCATGAGGCGTTGTGACTTGTAAACGATTTAATAATCCTGCAGCGCGACAAGCACATAACTCACCTTGGCAAGTTCCCATTCCCACACGAGTACGACGGCGTAAATCGAGCAAATTATTCACGGTTAAAGAATTCACTGCATAACGAACTTCACCGGCCGTGACCGCTTCACATTCACACACTAAGCTTTTATCAATACGCTCATTACTCAATAATTTATTGGCTAAATCGCCATGACGATAAACCGCTGAGCCTCGAATTGGCGCCGGTAACGACACCACACTACGCAATGCTTGCTCTGCTGATTGGCGAGAGCCAGGCAGTGGCTCTTCAGCCGTGGTACATTTTGCTGAAATATTTAATTTCTCACAGATCTTGTTTGTGGCCCATTCAGCCATTAATCGGTAAGTCATTAATTTACCACCCGTTATGGTGATAAAGCCCTCGAGTCCATCCCGTTGTGCATGGTCAAGTAATACAATACCGCGGCTCACATTACGACCAGAAGGATCATCGTCGCTGGCCACTAAAGGACGTACACCGGCATAAGCACGTAAAATACGAGTTTGAGCCAGTTTAGGTGCCAGCATTGAACCTTCACGGATCAGGATATCAACCTCTTCAGGGGTGACATACATATTGTCGATTTCATCATAAGGAACGCGAGTTGAGGTGGTTCCTATTAATGAGATGGTATCGCCAGGCACTAAAATATCGGCATCCGCAGGCTTACGACAGCGGTTGATCACCATATTATTGATACGGTGTCCTAAAATCAGTAATGCCCCTTTTGCTGGGAACATGCGGACTTTTAAATCACCATATTCTGCAATTTTTTGTCCCCATATTCCTCCGGCATTGGCCACTATTTGTGCGCGGATCTCATACATATTTTTAGATTGATGATCATAAACACGTACACCTTTCACACGGTCGCCTTCACGGATCAAGCCCATCACTTCATGATAAGTGAGTACTTGCGCGCCATGTTCACGTGCATCTAACATATTGGCCGCCGTTAAGCGGAAAGGATCAACCGTACCATCAGGTACTTTAACCGCACCAATAAGATTAGGATTCACCGAAGGCTCTAAGCGAATAGCTTCTTCAGGTGAAATGGCTTGAGCATCAATACCTGCCGCTTGGCAAGATTGAATAAAGGTTTGTTGGAATTCTAACGAATCTTCAGGGAGAGTAATAAAAAGGCCATCCGTTTTTTCAACACAATGACGAGCGACCCGTTTTAAGATCATGTTTTCTTCTATACACTCACGCGCTGATTCCGGATCGGTCACTGCATAGCGTGCGCCACTATGTAATAAACCATGGTTTCGACCGGTTGCACCGGTTGCGATATCGTGTCTTTCCAGTAGGATACAGCGTAATCCACGACGAGCACAGTCTCTTGCCATGCCTGCCCCCGTAGCTCCACCGCCGATAATAATGACATCTGTTTCTGTCACTGGTGAACCGCTCATCATAGAGATGCCCTCTCACATTACATTCAGCAAACGCTTAATTATTCTTTAACGTTAATTATAGTGTATAAGATACACAAAAAATGTGGTTAATGTTTGATAATGAGCAAAAACGAAAGAGAAACGCTCATGAGTGAAAAATTAAAACGACATATGTGATACTAATCACAAATTATTTACCAGAAAGTGTTTCATAAAGTTAACATATCACTCAAAATTACACATCTTGAAAAATTATTCGACAACTGAGTATTACTTCACAGTAAATTTACTTCAACAAGTTTACTATTACGTTCGTTAAAGAAAATTTTTTGATTACTTTGTTGTTCGTTTTGTCATTGTTTAATATCAACATATTAAAATAAAAGCCATCGGAGGCTAATATGTTAAGTCTGTTTAGACCTGCGCCACATAAAGCGCGTCTGCCAAAGGAACAGATAGATCCTGTCTATCGCCGTTTACGTTGGCAAATCTTTATGGGGATTTTCTTTGGTTACGCTGCTTATTATTTAGTAAGGAAAAACTTCGCTTTAGCAATGCCTTACCTCGTTGAAGAGGGATTCTCTAAAGGGGATCTGGGTTTTGCTTTATCAGGGATCTCGATTGCTTACGGTTTCTCTAAGTTTATCATGGGGTCATTCTCTGACCGTGCTAACCCGCGTTACTTCTTACCCGCAGGTCTTATTCTTGCATCCATTGTGATGTTAATTATGGGCTTTGTGCCATGGGCAACTTCGAGCATTATGATCATGTTCGTGCTGTTGTTCCTGTGTGGTTGGTTCCAAGGTATGGGTTGGCCTCCTTGTGGACGTACCATGGTTCACTGGTGGTCACAAAAAGAGCGTGGCGGTATCGTCTCTATTTGGAACTGTGCTCATAACGTCGGTGGTGGTTTACCGCCATTGCTGTTCCTGTTAGGTATGGCATGGTTTAACGACTGGAAAGCAGCATTATATATGCCAGCATTCGCGGCGATTTTAGTAGCGATGATTGCGTTTGCATTAATGCGCGATACACCACAATCTTGTGGTCTACCTCCTATCGAAGAATATAAAAACGATTATCCACCTGATTATAAAGAAACAGACGAACAAGAACTGACAGCAAAAGAAATCTTTATGAAGTATGTTTTCCCTAACAAACTTCTGTGGATGATTGCAATTGCTAACGTATTTGTTTACTTACTTCGTTACGGCGTATTGGACTGGTCTCCAACTTATCTTCGCGAAGTCAAAGATTTCGCCATGGATAAATCCTCATGGGCATACTTCTTATATGAATACGCAGGTATTCCAGGCACACTGCTGTGTGGTTGGATGTCAGATAAAGTGTTCAAAGGTAACCGTGGTGCAACTGGGGTATTCTTTATGACCTTAGTAACCATTGCCACTATCGTATTCTGGATGAACCCAGCAGGTAACCCGAATATTGATATGGCATGTATGTTAATCATTGGTTTCTTAATCTATGGTCCTGTTATGCTAATTGGTCTGCACGCCCTTGAATTAGCGCCGAAAAAAGCTGCGGGTACCGCAGCAGGCTTCACCGGTCTATTCGGTTACTTAGGGGGTTCTGTTGCGGCAAGTGCTATCGTAGGTTATACCGTTGACTACTTCGGTTGGGACGGTGGCTTTATGGTCATGATCGGCGGTAGTGTATTATCTGTTGTGTTATTACTTATCGTGATGATAAATGAAACCAAACACAAACGTGAAATGTCACAGAAGTATGAATAATCATTAACTGATTATTTATGAAATTGATTAAATCTCATCTCTAAAAATCAAGCCACATCAACTTTCTGATGTGGCTTTTTTATTGCCAACTGTACATAGCTTTATTGTACGAAAATGAAAATGGAGCAACTTTATGAGTACACCTTTCAAACTGAAACCGTTAGTGGCGGGCGTTCTTTTAACTCTATCTTTAAGTACAATCGCACAAGCAGCAAGCGATAAAGTAGTGATTGCCCATCGTGGTGCCAGCGGTTATTTACCTGAACACACCTTACCTGCCAAAGCACTCGCCTATGCACAAGGTGCCGATTATCTAGAACAAGATCTGGTGATGACAAAAGATAACCAACTGGTTGTCTTGCATGATCACTATCTCGATCGTGTCACCGATGTTGCTGAACGCTATCCAGACAGAGCAAGAAAAGATGGCCGTTACTATGCTATCGATTTTACTCTTGATGAGATCAAAGGACTGAAATTTACCGAAGGTTTCGATATTGTTGACGGTAAAAAAGTCCAAAGTTATCCAAATCGTTTCCCAATGGGAAAATCCGATTTTCGAATCCACACTTTCCAAGAAGAAATTGAGTTTATCCAAGGCTTAAACAAATCAACAGGACAAGATATTGGTATTTATCCTGAGATCAAAGCACCTTGGTTTCATGAACAAGAAGGGAAAGACATTACTAAAAAAGTTCTCGAAGTCTTAAAACAGTATGGCTATACCCAAAAGAGCGATAATGTTTATCTACAATCCTTTGATCCTAACGATCTAAAACGCATTAAAACAGAATTGATGCCACAAATGGGGATGGATTTAAAACTGGTTCAGTTAATCGCTTATACCGATTGGAATGAGACATATGAAAAACAACCAGATGGCACATGGACAAACTACAGTTATGACTGGATGTTTAAACCTGGCGCCATGAAAGAAATTGCGACTTATGCTGATGGCATTGGCCCTGATTATCATATGTTAGTAGAAGAAGACTCGACACCAGATAAAATCACCTTAACCGGTATGGCCGCCGATGCTCATGCCAACAAGTTAACCATTCATCCATTTACGGTACGAGTGGATAAACTACCTAAATATGCCAAAGATGGCGATCAGCTTTATGACATTATTTATAACCAAGCGGGTGCCGAAGGGGTATTTACTGATTTCCCTGATTTAGGGGTTAAGTTCTTACAAAAACAAGCTAAATAACCTTTATTTCTGTTATCCTGCTCTTATCAATAAAGGGCAGGATAATTTCCCTTGAGTTGCTCTGCTACTCTCACCGTGTCTCATAGTGAAAATCGCTCCGATTATCCATACGCTTTACTCGTTTGTTATCACAGTATATTGTGTTTTAGGCTAATTTTATGCTCGTTTAAATGCTCGTTTACCAATTTTTCGTATTTTTCCATATTATTCATATTAAAAAAGAGAGCCTAAACTCTCTTTTTAATCTGATTAGCAAATAAATTATGCTCTATAAACAGGGAAGGCAATCACATCACTAATACGCTCAACACCGAGTGCGAGCATAATCAGGCGATCAACGCCTAAAGCAACCCCAGAACATTCAGGTAATCCAGCTTCAAGCGCAGCTAAAAAACGCTCATCAATAGGCTGTTCAGGTAATCCCATGGCAACACGTTGACGATTATCACGTTCAAAACGAAGACGTTGCTCTTTAGCATCCGTTAATTCACGAAAACCATTTGCTAACTCAACACCTTTAAAATAGACCTCAAATCGCTCTGCAACACGATGATCTTCTGAGCTGATTTCAGCAAGGGAAGCTTGTGAAGCAGGAAAATGATAGATAAAGGTTGGTTTTTCAAGACCAATATGAGGCTCTACACCTGACACAAAAAGTAATTGCAGTAGCGTATCTCTATTTTCTTCTGTGTCAGCAATATTTGATAAATCAAGCTTTGCCGCAACCTCACGTAACTTTTCTTTATCTGCAGATAAAGGGTCGATATCGAGATAGCGCAAAAAGGCTTGTTGATATGAGAGCGATTCAGACGCTTCACAATCAAGCACTTCTTGTAATAAATCATCGACTTCATTCATCAACCGGTACATATCAAAACAAGGTCGATACCATTCAAGCATCGTAAATTCCGGATTATGATATCTACCGGCTTCCTCGTTACGGAAGCAACGCCCCATTTGATAAATTGGCCCACTGTTTGCCGCTAATAGACGCTTCATATGGTATTCAGGACTGGTCATTAAATATAACTTTAGCCCTTGAGAAGCACCAGGCCCCACAAATTGGGTTTCAAATGGGCATAGATGAATATCGGTAACGGTAGCCTGACTCATCATCGGTGTTTCAACTTCTAAAACACCACGATCAGCGAAAAAACGCCTAATATTACTGACAATTTTCGCCTTTTTCAGTAAGTTGGCGATTGAGGCGCTTGGCTGCCAATCCGCGATTTCACTCATGAACGAAAAACTCCAACAGAAAACAAAGCGTGCAGTTTACTCGCATCCTCTTCAACAGACAAATTTCTTCCAGAAAAGATGTACCATATTTTCATTCCCACCAATTATATTGATTAAATATCGACAAACATATAAATGCAATCAATGCAATTCTACAAATCATCTACTTTTTTGCGTTTTTTCGTCACTAGCAATAGCACGTCTATCCCAAGCCAATAACGATAACAACTTTTTATGCCACTAATAGCGCAACGGTGTATCAAAAATAAAAATTAGAATAATTCTCTTTCTCAATTAAGTTCAACAATAAACTCATATTTTTCTTATATAAAATAAGTCTATTTTTTATCAATTTTAAGCACTATTTAATATTTAGCGCCGTTAAGTTTGATGGCTATTATAATCTTTAAGAGATTTTATTAATATTTTATTAACAATTAATAAGACAAATCGATTTGTTTTAGATAAATAGTAAAAGTTTATTTTAACTATTTGTTTATATTTTTATTAAATTATATTAAAACAGCTTAAAGATAATTTATTTTACCTTAAAAATCAGTCAATAACAAAAAACCATTGTTCTTTGTAATTCAAATTATCTATACTTTAAAAACGAATTATTCATTGCTAACTTTATTTTTATTTTAGAATTAAATATTTTATTTTATGCTCAAGTTTATCTGGTTAATTATTAGTAAAACCGAGAATTCTTGGTGTAGATCACACTTTTTTTGTGAAATACGGGAAAACCATCATTCATATCAAATTTCCGTACCTTACATTTCGTTATACTAAAATTACAGTCAATGATAATAACGATGTTATCAAGCGTAGTCACAAGGCAGTGAAACATTTTCGTTACGGATAGCTTAAAAAATAGCATTACTAAATTAATAATGTCAGTGAATTGAATTCTAGACAATTATTCCAATTTTCACTTGAACAATGGAGAAGCGCAGTGCAAACCTTTAATGCCGATATAGCGATAATCGGAGCCGGGGGCGCAGGCTTACGAGCAGCAATTGCTGCAGCGGAAGCAAATCCTCAACTGAAAATTGCTCTGATCTCAAAAGTTTACCCTATGCGTAGCCACACTGTGGCAGCAGAAGGCGGATCAGCAGCAGTGACTCAGGCTCACGACTCCTACGACTTTCACTTCAATGATACCGTTTCTGGCGGTGACTGGTTGTGTGAGCAGGATGTCGTTGATTACTTCGTTGAGCATTGTCCAACAGAGATGACTCAACTAGAACTCTGGGGCTGTCCTTGGAGCCGTAAAGAAGACGGGTCAGTCAACGTCCGACGTTTTGGTGGGATGAAAATCGAACGGACTTGGTTCGCCGCCGATAAAACCGGCTTCCACATGTTACACACTCTGTTCCAAACCTCTTTAAAATACCCACAAATTCAACGTTTCGATGAACATTTCGTTCTCGATATCCTTGTTGATGAAGGCCACGCTCGTGGTGTTGTTGCTATTAATATGATGGAAGGGACGAAAGTTCAAATTCGTGCTAATGCTGTCATTATGGCAACAGGTGGCGCAGGTCGCGTTTATCGCTATAATACTAATGGCGGTATCGTTACAGGTGATGGTATGGGGATAGCCTTACGTCATGGCGTGCCACTGCGTGATATGGAATTTGTGCAATATCACCCAACTGGTTTACCGGGCTCAGGTATTCTGATGACCGAAGGTTGCCGTGGTGAAGGGGGTATTCTGGTCAATAAAGATGGTTACCGTTATCTACAAGATTATGGCCTAGGACCAGAAACACCATTAGGTAAACCCGAAAATAAATATATGGAATTAGGTCCTCGCGATAAAGTTTCTCAAGCATTCTGGCATGAGTGGCGCGCGGGTCGTACCATTAAAACTCACCGTGGTGATGTTGTGCATCTTGACTTACGTCATCTGGGTGCGAAAAAACTTCATGAACGTTTACCATTCATTTGTGAACTGGCAAAAGCGTATGTGGGTGTTGATCCAGTTAATGAACCTATTCCAGTTCGTCCAACTGCACACTACACCATGGGTGGTATCGAGACTAATCAGCGCACAGAAACACGTATTAAAGGTCTGTTTGCGGTGGGTGAGTGTTCATCTGTCGGCTTACATGGCGCTAACCGTTTAGGTTCTAACTCACTGGCTGAACTTGTGGTATTTGGTCGTCTTGCTGGGGAAGAAGCTGTTCGTCGTGCCCAAGAAGCAACCCCTGCTAACGCATCAGCATTAGATGCACAAACTCGTGACATCGAAGACAATCTGAAAAAACTGATGAACCAAAAAGGTTCTGAAAATTGGGCTCAGATCCGCGATGAAATGGGTGAAGCCATGGAAGAAGGTTGCGGTATCTATCGTACACCTGAATTAATGCAAAAAACCATTGATAAACTGACTGAACTAAAAGAACGTTTTAAACACGTAGAAATTAAAGATACCAGTAGCGTCTTTAATACTGATTTACTGTATAAAATTGAGCTTGGCTTTGGTTTAGATGTCGCTGAATGTATGGCGCATTCTGCAATCAATCGTAAAGAGTCTCGTGGTGCACACCAACGTCTTGACGAAGGTTGTACTGAGCGTGATGACGTGAACTTCCTTAAACACACCCTGGCATTCTATAACCCAGAAGGTGCACCGCGTTTAGAATATAGCGATGTGAAGATCACCAAATCTGCTCCTGCTAAACGTGTCTATGGTGGTGAAGCGACTGCACAAGACAAGCAGAATAAGGAGAAAGCGAATGGCTGATGACATGAAGCACGTTAAGATGGAAGTCATGCGCTATAACCCCGAAACGGATGATGCGCCTCATTTCGTCACTTATGATGTGCCTTACGATGAGCAAACCTCATTATTGGATGCATTGGGTTATATTAAAGATAACTTAGCGCCAGATCTGTCTTACCGTTGGTCTTGCCGTATGGCGATTTGTGGCTCTTGTGGCATGATGGTTAACCGAGTCCCAAAACTGGCTTGTAAAACCTTTATGCGTGACTACCCAAATGGGGTGAGAATCGAAGCGTTGGGTAACTTCCCTGTCGAGCGCGACCTTGTCGTCGATATGACTCACTTTATTGAAAGCTTAGAAGCGATTAAACCTTACATCTTAGGAAATGATCGCAAGCCTTCAGAAGGTCCAAATAAACAGACTCCTGCTCAAATGGCGAAATACCACCAATTCTCTGGTTGTATCAACTGTGGTTTATGCTATGCAGCATGTCCTCAGTTTGGTTTAAATCCTGAGTTTATTGGTCCTGCAGCGATTACGTTAGCACAACGTTACAATACCGATAGCCGTGACCACGGGGCTAAAGAGCGTATGCCTCAATTAAATGGTGAAAATGGCGTCTGGTCTTGTACTTTCGTGGGCTACTGCTCTGAAGTCTGTCCAAAACATGTGGATCCTGCTGCGGCTATTCAGCAGGGTAAAGCAGCCAGTGCGCAAGACTTTGTCATTGCCATGCTGAAACCACGTTAAGGAGGAAACAAGACATGACAACAAAACGTAAGCCTTATGTTCGTGGTATGCAGCCAAACTGGTGGACGAAACTCGGTTTCTATCGTTTCTACATCACCCGTGAAGGAACTTGTCTACCACAACTTTGGTTCAGTCTGGTTGTACTGTTCGGTGTATTTGCACTGAAAAATGGACCAGAAAGTTGGGCGGGATTCGTTGGATTCCTAAGTAACCCAATAGTGATGCTGATTAATATTGTGACCCTTATCGCAACGGTATTCCATACGGCCACTTGGTTTAAGCTTGCACCGAAAGCCGTTAATATCGTCGTTAAAGATGAAAAATTACCACAAGAGCCTATCGTTCGTGGTTTATGGGGTCTAACCATCGTCGTGACTGTCGTTATTCTGGCAGTGGCGCTAATTGTTTAACCCAGGAGGAAATAATGAATCAGAATCAACTTCCTAAGCGCTCTGATGAACCTATTTTCTGGGGATTATTTGGTGCAGGTGGTATGTGGAGTGCGATTGTCTCTCCAGCAATTATTATCCTGCTCGGTATTCTAATCCCGATGGGTATTGCGCCAGAAGCATTTACTTACGATCGTATCATGGCATTTAGCCAAGGTTTTATTGGTCGTATTTTCTTACTGCTAATGATTATTCTGCCAGTTTGGTGTGCATTACACCGTATTCACCATACGTTGCACGATTTTAAAGTGCATGTACCTGCTAGTAATTGGGTATTTTATGGTGCTGCAGCAATTATTAGTGTTATCGCAATTATTGGTGTTTTTACACTATAATCGCTTGATAAATAAAATTAAAGCCACTCATTGAGTGGCTTTTTTTATCGCTAAACTGCGTGAATATAAAAATTAGCTCGCCAATTTCAAACCAATAATACCGAAAACAATCATCGCTAAACTCAATAAACGATAAATATTGGCGGATTCACCAAAAACGATAATACCAAAGATAGCCGTACCAACGGCACCAATACCGGTCCAAATGGCGTAAGCCGTACCCGCAGGTAAGCCTTTCATCGCATACGATAACATCCCCATACTCACGATCATCGCACTGATCGTAATAATACTTGGTGTTAAACGGGTAAAACCATGAGTGTATTTAAGACCAACCGCCCACACAATTTCTAATAGGCCAGCGACAAAGAGAATTATCCAAGACATAAACTACCCCTATTGATAATTGGGGTCGTCCCCTGAATATACAGATTAAAAAGCTGGGTCGTCCCAGCCTTTGAAAAGTGAAAATAGAGTATAAGAAAAAGTCAGCAACCATGCAAATAGTATTAAATTTGCTCAAGCACGTTTAGCTGTACTTTCCTCACCATAGAGAAAAGCACTCACATCGTCTTCGACTTCCCCCATCGCCATCAATGCGTTAAGGGTTTCTTGTGCTTCTTGTTCGTTAACGATACTCATGGCAAAACCCACATGCACTAATACCCACTTGCCAATCATCGTATCAGGCTCGCCTTCACAAACTAATGCGATATTCACTTCACGCTTAACACCACAAACATCGACCAATGCATTTTCAGTGATGGTTTTTCCCACTTCAACAACTTGACCTGGAATACCAAGGCACATAACAACCCCTATTCGATCTCTATTTGTTTTATGCGCATTGCATCGTCATTCTCAACCCGCAAATTTTGACTACCACAAGCAGGACAACCTGCATTAAAAGTCGAAACAGTCACCACTTGATGGCAATCCCAACACCATGCTTTAGCTGGGATAACCTCAATATGTAGCTGGCAACCTTGTGCGATAGTATCTCGACAAACAATATCAAAGCAAAACTCAAGTGCAGAGACTTCAACACAAGATAGTGCGCTGATCTCCATCCAAACGCTTTTTACTTTTTGCGCATTATTTAATTTAGCTTGTGAGTCAATTATCTCAAATGCGCTCTGGCAAAGCGCGATTTCATGCATGTCTATACCTTACTTGAAGCAGGATAAATAATAGCAACTATAGTATCAGGACATAGTTGCTTTATTCTTGATCTTAGAACAATAAATCAGCGCCTGTTTCAAAAGCCGCTTTACGACGACGCTCTTTAACCATATCTTCAAGTGCATCTCTATCAATACAGACTAATGCCTGCGTTGGGCAGACCTCAACACAAGCAGGACCTTCAGCACGGTGATGACATAAATCACATTTATTGGCTTCAGCTTTAAATGCTTCAATCGTATTGAGAGCGGTTAATTTACGCATAACCGGACGAGAAACCACTTCCATAGTGCCATAAGGACAAGCCAAGACACAGGTTTTACAACCAATGCATTTATCCTGATCGACATAGTAATAATCTTTATTATGAATAATGGCACCATTAGGACAGACATTGGCACAAGGAGCATCTTCACATTGATGGCAGACAACTGCGGTACTAATTGAAAAGCCTTTCACCACATGAATGCGTGGTTGGAAATTTTGCTCACTAATTTGGTCGATTGCTAAATTATCTTGGGAAGCTTGCTGATGTGAAACAACACATGCTACTTCACAGGTATGGCAACCAATACACTTTTTAGGGTCTGCAATGATGAAACGGTTCATCATATTCTCCTGCTGTTTGTTATATATAGCCGTTATATTGGCGATAAACGCAATTAATTATCTAATTTAGAATAACAATTAGGTATCTATATATTAGATATAGCATGGTTCATGCCAATCTATTTTTAAATTAACTAATCCTTATTTTTCAATTAACTAATTTGCAAATAAAAATGATTATTAATTAGAAAAATTATATTTCGTCAATTTATTCGACATTTTTGACGATCTAATCAATCGATATATAAATAAATATATATCGATTTGTTAAATTTATATTTTTTACTTTCCCGTTAAATAAGAAAATAGCGGTTTGGATCAAAAATGACTCAGTCATTGATATAAATTTATAATAAAGCGATTACAATATAGTTAATTTTTTAGGGCAATCGGTGGTGTCATGAAATTAAGCAGTAACAATGCTGAAACTATGGAGAGCCTTCGCAGTGAGCGGAATCAATATCGTATACTTGTCGATATTACAAATTCTGTATTAGCGCATCTAGACATGGATGGCCTCATTTCTGAAGTATCTAAAGAAATACATCGTTTTTTCGGACTTAATCATATTAGTCTGATGTTATGTCGTACTTCATCACAAAATAGTCATGAAGGTATTCTTTATTCTAGTCGTTATCAGACAGGAAAATCTGTCATTCGTCAACAACGTAAGTTCAGTAGCGCCAATAACAAAGCCGAAGAAATTATTCATCAAAACAAACCCGTTTTAATCGATATCAATAAAGAAGATCAAAACGATGTTTTGATTAAACGTCTCGTAAAACAAAATATGCAGACGGCTTTGTTATTGCCACTGGCTTTTAACCGTAAACCGCTAGGTTTATTAATCCTAGCGCATGAAATAAGTAGTGTTTTTACTGAAGAAACTTGTCAATTATTGCAACAAATTGCCGCGCGCATCGGGATTGCAATTGAAAATGCCGCCGCTTATGAAGAGATAACTCACCTTAAAGATAGCCTTAAGAACGAAAATATTTGGCTTAATGAACAAATAAATAGAAATGGTAGTTTTAGCGAGATTATTTATCAAAGCGATGCCATGCATAATGTACTAGAACAAATTGAGTTAGTCGCTCAAAGTGACAGTACTGTACTTATCTTAGGCGAAACAGGTACTGGTAAAGAGTTAATTGCACGAGCGATCCATCGTTTAAGTCATCGTAAAAATAAGACGATGATAAAAATGAATTGTGCAGCAGTACCTTCCGGTCTGTTAGAAAGTGACCTTTTTGGACATGATAAAGGCGCTTTTACGGGTGCAACACATGCCCATGTGGGTCGATTTGAAATGGCAGATAAAAGTACGCTTTTTCTCGATGAAATTGGCGATATGCCCATTGAATTACAGCCAAAACTATTACGGGTTCTCCAAGAGCGTGAAATCGAAAGATTAGGTGGTAATAAAGTTATTCCTGTGGATGTACGCTTAATTGCAGCGACCAATAAAGATTTATGTGAACTGACGGATGAAGGGGAATTTCGAGAAGATCTCTATTATCGTCTGAATGTTTTTCCTATTATTATCCCGCCATTACGGGAGCGACCTGAAGATATCCCCTTATTGGCAAAATATTTTACGCAAAAAATTGCCCGCCGCATGGATAGAAAAATAGACTGTATTCCAACACATGCTTTGGAGCAATTAACCCATTATCCTTGGCCGGGAAATGTACGAGAGCTTGAAAATATTATTGAGCGCGCGGTTATTTTAACTCGAGGCTCTACGCTAAATTTGCAACTAAAAGAGTTAAATATCAATAAACCATCTCGTTTAAAACAAGTGCTTTCGCAACCATCAGCCATAGAAAAAAAGATGCAAACTAGCGCACCTGAAAGTGATGATGAAGAGCGTGAGCGGATAATACAAGCCCTTAGAGAAACTAACGGTGTAGTGGCTGGTGCCAGAGGTGCGGCATTAAAATTAGGATTAAAAAGAACCACCTTATTATCACGTATGCAACGCTTAGGTATTTCCATCCCTGAAATTCTTTAGTTTTACGACCACTACAGCCGATATTGTAAAACGAGTGTAATTAATTTGTTACACTCGTTTTTTTCTGTCCATTGGCAACTTTTTTATCCCTATCTATAATTTTAGTGGTTATATTTCTTTAATTATTATCACTAGTTAATTAACGCTAACTTATTATAAGAATATAAATAATCCATGGAGCATATTACCTATGAATGACCTGCTTACGAATAAAATTAATAAAATAAAAGAAGAATATAAAAATAATAAATATGTTTTTATTCCACAAAAAATAGTTATTGATTTAATAAAACAATTAGGTGCAACAGAGAAAGATATAGATACACTCATAGAATATGGTGATTATCTCGCGCAAGATCCCACATTGTCGTTTCGTCACTCTCGCACCGGACGCTACCTTTTCGATAATGAGGCTAAAACCATTTCACGACTAGAGTATCAACCTTTTGTCCTCACTGAAGAAGATGGCTTTATTCGTGAAGATAGCGGTGCACAAAGACACTTTCGAGCAATTGACGATCGCTGGCAAAGCAATACCGCTTACCAAGCATTATTAAAATTGAAAATGCTCCTGATTGAAGGAAATCGATTCACACCACGCCGCTTAACCGATCAACAATCCCCTAAATCAATTTCAACGGTATTTCATTTAAGACTCATTGCTGAACCTAATTCGTTAAGTGAGCTTTCTATTGAAGGGGTGCATAAAGATGGTGTTGATCACACCATGATTGTCATGATGAATAAAAATAATGTAAAAAATAATTCCGGCGCATTACGTGTTCATTCTCCTCAAGAAGCAATAGGTACACCTTGGCAAGATATTAATCCTAATAATGTTCTCTATGAGCATAATAATGCCCAATATCTGGATATATTGTTAATTGCAGATAATGAGTTAAATCATAGTGGTACACCTATTTTTACGCATGACAATCACCACTCTGCTTATCAGGATTTTATTGTGTTATTATCCCGTTATCCAACCGTAGACACTCATCCATCACATCAGTTTGATTCAACCCAATTACATCCCGATTTACCACTAACGTTACATTTAAATAAGCAAGTAGCCTAAGCATAAAGCGATAAAAAAACCGAGCTTACTGATATCTAGATCAGTCATGCTCGGTTTTCGAACAGAAAATAAATATTAATCAGCAAAGTTAGCCTTCAGCGGCTTCTCTTAAACGACGTTTAATATTGTTATATTCTGTTTTTACATAGTGCTCAGCTTGAGCTTGATCTTTAATTGACTCAACACAAACCGCACAATACTTATACTCAGGTGTTTTGGTTATTGGACTTAAGTTTTCTGCAACTAGTTCGTTACAAGCCCCAATCCACCATTGGTAAGTCATATATACCGCACCTTTATTTGGTCTATCACTGACCGCAGCACGAGTAATAACCTTACCTTGTCGAGAGCGTATCCAAACCAACTCTTGATCTTTAATTCCTAACTGTTTGGCATCTTCAGTGTTTAATTGAACATAACCGGGTTCATCAGCCAATGCAGCTAATGCTTTACAGTTACCTGTCATTGAACGACAAGAGTAATGTCCAACTTCACGAACCGTTGCCAATACCATTGGGAACTCATCAGAGAGTTGATCAATAGGTGGCGCCCACTCACAAGTATAGAATTGACCTTTACCATTAGGAGTATCGAACTTACCGCCTTCATAAAGATATTGTGTACCTGGGCTATCTTCTGTTGGGCAAGGCCATTGAATATACGCCAAATCAGCCATTTTTTCGTAAGTTGCACCATAATAAATCGGGCATAACTCACGCAACTCATCCCAAATTTCTTTGGTGTTGTTGTAATGCATTGGATAACCCATTGCTGTTGCCATTAAGCTGATTATTTGCCAGTCTGTTTTAACATCACCAACAGGCTCTACCGCTTTATAGAAACGCTGGAATCCACGGTCTGCTGATGTGTACACCCCTTCATGTTCACCCCATGATGTGGCAGGGAAAACAACATCAGCAATCGATGCTGTTTTGGTCATAAAGATATCTTGTACTATCAGTAAATCGAGTTTTTCAAAGGTTCTA
Source organism: Proteus sp. G2674 (assembly GCF_009915195.1). Lineage (NCBI taxonomy): Bacteria > Pseudomonadati > Pseudomonadota > Gammaproteobacteria > Enterobacterales > Morganellaceae > Proteus > Proteus sp. G2674. The sequence goes on along the minus strand of NZ_JAABLS010000016.1, from coordinate 26,981 downwards.
CGAATAGTGGCTAAATCTGGCTCAGTTTGTAGTGGATCTTCCCCCATCACATAGTGTGCTTTAATTAAACCATGGTCGATATTATGAGGAACTTCACTAAGCGCATAGCCTACTTCTTCAGGCATCGATTCAATGCCCCAAGCTTTGGCAAATTTTTCACGCGCTTTCGCATCAGTAACATACTGATAGCCTGGTAGCGTATTAGGTAGTGCTCCCATATCGCAAGCACCCTGTACGTTATTTTGACCACGAACAGGACCTACCCCAACATATTTCTTACCAAGATTACCGGTTAATAATGCTAAGCTAGTGAGTGAACGAACGGTTTCAACCCCTTGATAGAACTGTGTTACCCCCATTCCCCACAAGATTGTCGCCGTTTCCGCTTTGGCATACATACGCGCGGCTTCACGGATAATTTGTGCACTTAACCCCGTTGTTTTTTCTACCGACTCAGGGGTGTAACTTGCGACTAATTGGCAATACTCATCAAATTGCTCGGTATGATTTTCAATAAAGGATTTATCGTATAATTTTTCCTCTATGATCACATTGGCAATAGCATTTAGCAGTGCAATATTAGAACCATTTTTCAATGCTAAGTGTAAATCAGCCAAGCGAGCTGTTTCGATATAGCGTGGATCACATACAATAATTTTGGCACCCTTTTCTTTCGCCTTAACAATACGGCGAGCGACAATAGGATGCGAGTCTGCGGCATTATAACCGAAGACAAATAGACATTTGGTATCCTCAATCTCAACGATTGAGTTGCTCATAGCACCATTACCGACCGAACGCTGCAGACCTGCAACCGAAGGGCCGTGTCAGACACGAGCACAGCAGTCTATATTATTATTTCCGATAACCGCACGAGCAAATTTCTGCATAACGAAGTTAGCTTCATTACCAGGTCCTCGTGATGAACCGGTTGTCATAATAGCTTTAGCGCCATATTTCTCTTTGATAGCAAGTAGTTTGCTACTCGCAAACTCAATAGCTTCATCCCAAGAAACCGCTTCTAATTTTCCACCTCTTTCACGGCGGATCATAGGTGTTTTAAGGCGTGGAGTCAGTATCTTAGTATCATGGATAAAATCCCATCCATAATACCCTTTCAGACACAGCTCACCTTGGTTTGTTAAACCATTGGCTCCTTCAGCGCCAATGATTTTACCGTTTTCCACCTTCAGGTAGATTTTGCATCCTGAGGCGCAATACGGACAGACCGTGATGACTTTTTTCATCAACATTGCTCCTGTGTTCATCAACTTTCAGGTTAATACCCGATTCTCTCCTTTATCTATGCAGAGACTGTGCCAAATAAGCCATTATTTTAAATATTTTATAATTAGATGAAAAATAAAGAAAAATAACAGACAGTTATCAGTAATAAGATGAGTAAGAGACAAAAAGGAAACAATTATCGACACTAATGACGATTTTTCTGTCGACGATGAGCAAGCAGTAATAGCAAAGATTAATCGGTCTAATTAACACGATTTTCTCTATGTATTCTTCTCATCAATAAAATTATTATTTTTCAATAAATACAATTAGTTATTTTTATTTAACAACTAAACACATCATTATTTGATGACAATATGATAATTTGACTTGCTATATTCTTATTTAGGTAAATTTTTAAGAATTAATATTTTGAATAACAATTTATTCGCAAGAAAAAAGGTGAAAAACAATAAAAAAAAAGCCCATAATACTGAACCTGAAAACAACAATGCGGTCTTAAAGACCTCTACACCCCAAAAATTTGATAATAGCTCAACATGCAAAAATTAAAGTTTTTACGATTTTCAAAAGAAAAAGTTTCTCTTTTTTTAGCTGTCTATATTGGTTTATTTCTTAATCTTTCCGTTTACATTGGCCGTTATGGCACACAGAATTCTCACAACTCCCTCATTGAAAGTTTATATATACTGGGTGAAGTTGCAGTAAACATTGCCTTTACTTTCTTCTTATTACGACTTATTTCTTTTTGTGGCACACTATTTTTTAAAATAGTCGCTTCTTTTATTCTGCTCATTAGTGTTTGTGCTAGTTACTATATCTCTTTCTTTGATGTAGTTATTGGCTATGGCATTATTATTTCTACGCTCACCACAGATATCGATTTATCAAAAGAGCTGATTAGCCCTAATGTGATTATTTGGATTATTGGGTTATCTATTTTACCCCTAGCGCTAACTTGGTTATGTAAGAAACCAGAAAAAAATATAACTAAGCAGCAAAAGAAAAAAATCTGGATCAAAAATACGGTCAAAATGCTCGTAATTGCTCTTGCGGTATTTGCCTATCTAAAAACCTTAGATTCGAAACAAAAAGCCTATGAAATCAAGAATAACTTAGATTTACCAAGCTACAGTGGTGGTTTAAGTTACGCCTATTTACCGACCAACTGGATTATTCCTTTATTTCAATATGCGATAACACAGTACGACGACCACTTTAATAGCCAGAATATCTTTGATCCCGCGGATAACTTTACCTATATCCCGTCAAAAGCCAATGAAGATGTCTATGTGGTCTTTATTATTGGCGAGACAGCAAGGTGGGATCATATGGGGCTATTCGGTTATGAAAGACAAACCAATCCCCTATTAAGCCAAGAAAAAAATCTGATTGCTCTGAAAGGTATCTCTTGCGATACAGCAACAAAACTTTCGCTAAAATGTATGTTTGTGCGTGAAAACGGTACAGAAAATAACGATCAACGAACGTTAAAAGAGAACAATATTTTCTCAGTATTACATCAGCTAGGAATGACATCAGAACTCTTTTCAATGCAAAGTGAGCTTTGGTTTTACAATAAGCTTGATTTAGATAACTATGCCATGAAAGAGATGATGACCGCCAAAAATAGTAATTTTGGCAAAGAATTAGATGATACTTTGCTTATTAACGAAGTCGCAGATTCCGTTGCTCACTATTCTAAAGGTAACCACTTAGTAATTTTACACACTAAAGGTTCACACTTTATGTACTCACAACGTTACCCAAACGCATTTAAAAAATACCAACCTGAATGCTTAAACGTTGACGATGAGTGCACCAAAGAGCAGCTAGTCAATGCTTATGATAACTCTATTCTTTATACTGATTACTTTATTGATGGTGTACTTAATACCTTGCGTGATAAAAAAGCCATTGTGTTTTATACCTCAGATCACGGCGAGTCAATTTCAGAAAAAGGTGGCTTACACGGCACACCAAAAGAAATTGCACCACCAGAACAATTTAAAGTGCCTTTCTTAGTGTGGATGTCAGATAGCTATTTAGCTGAGCCTGAAAATAAACAGTTATTTGATAATCTCAAACGAAATCAAGATAATAACCGGACTTTCTATCATCATAATATTTTTGACTCGATATTAGGCTGTCTAGGTTACTCATCACCCGATGGGGGGATTAATAATCAAAATAATCTCTGTTTTGGTGACATAGCTAGCGAAGCACATTAAGTCGTTTCTAATCAATAAAAACCCCATGCTTAAGATTAAGCATGGGGTTTTTACTCGCTGAGATTAAAATAATGGCTTATTTAAAGTCAGCATCTGTATACAGGTGTGTTGCTTGAATTTCTTTGACGTTTCTTGCACCACCTAACATCATATTAATTCTTAACTCTTTATTTAATTGCTCAATAACTGAATTCACACCTTCAGCACCGCCTAAATTTAATCCATAAAGAATTGGACGCCCTACAGCAACAACATCTGCACCACTCGCTAGCGCTTTAAAGACATGTGAGCCACGACGAACACCACTATCGAAAACGATAGGAACACGTTTGTTCACGACTTTGGCAATGGCTGGCAATACATCAATGGTTGCTGGTGCACTATCTAACTGACGACCACCATGATTAGACACCCAAATCGCATCAGCACCCGCTTTAATTGCAGTATCGGCATCTTCAGGTGATTCAATACCTTTCACAATGACTGGTAAACCTGACATCTTTTTCACATATTGAATATCAGCAGGAGTAAATGCTTGTTTAGCTTGAGCATAGATTTCACTAATACCCGAACCTTTACCTGTTTTTGATTTATCATCACTGATTTTGGCGAATGCTTCCAAATTGGCAAAACCTAATGGGAATTGAAAACTATTTTTAATATCATCTTCACGATATCCCCCCACAGGAGAATCAACCGTTAAAATAATACCTTTCGCGCCATACTGTTTTGCTTGCGATAAAATATACTGATTAAACGCGTCGTTTTTACTCATATATAGCTGAAAAAAGAACGGATAACCCGGTTGTGCTTGCGCGACTTCTTTAATGGTTTTATTACCATAAGTACTTAATGAGAAAATAGAGCCCGCTTTCGCCATACCTTTTGCTGTGGCAACTTCGCCTTGTTGATGAGCAAGCCCTTGGGCTGCCATCGGTGCCTGAATAATAGGCGTATCTAATTTAATACCTAAAAATTCTGTTTTTAAATTCAGATCGGAAAATTCAATCCCTTGTAATGCACGAGGCATAATATATTTTTTATTAAATGCATTTGTATTAGAACGCAAGTTATTTTCGTCTTCAGCACCACCACGAATATAACCGAAAGCGCCTTTATCCATATTTTCTTTTACTTGATTTTCAAGAGCATCTAAATTAACTATTTTGATTGGATGTTCTGCGGTACTCGCTTTATATTCAGTCGCTTGCACAACTCCCACACTTAATGCCATAGCAATTGCAGTCGTTTTTAACAATGTATGTTTCATTATCTCCCCCTATGTAGGAATTAATGGATTATATTTATAGTTTAAGAAACAACGCTCAGATTATAAGAATAAATATAAACTCTATTTTTATAGAAACTTAAAATAATCGTTCTGATTTTTTAATATATAATAATTAAATAAATCAAATGTAACTTAATAAAAATTAGGTCATTAAGGAAAATATATATAATTATTTAAATATCATGATATTTAAATAACATAATGACATTTTAAAAAATAATCTTGATGTCGTTAAAAGCGAGTATAAGCTGACTATGGAAATAATGTATCTAAAGATTATTGCTTTAAGCATTCAAAAAATTTGTTTAAGTTAAAAAAAACCCCCGCGGGCGGGGGTGAGATAAGCGCAATTAAAAGTCTCAAATCAACTCAGGAGAAAAATACCTTTAGTGTCGATTACGAACAATTTGGTAACGGCGCGTTAGATACTCAATTGGCACGCTCCAAATATGAACTAAACGGCAGAATGGGAACAATAAAAAAATCGTCATACCTAGGAATATGTGCAATTTAAAAATAAGTGCAACACCTTCAAGATTTGCCGAAGCACCGCCATGGAATGTCACAATAGCTTGCGCCCATGCCACCAGTTTCATCATCTCACTACCATCCATATGCTGTGCAGAGAATGGGATAGTCAGTAAGCCGAGTGCAACTTGGACAACCAGCAAGGTTAAGATCATGATGTCACCAAATGACGATGTTGCTCTTACTCGTGCATTCGTCAAACGACGTTTTAACAGCATAATGCCGCCGATCAGCATTAACACACCACAAGTACCACCACCAACCATCGCCATAATTTGTTTATATTCAATTGGTAGAAAAGATTGATACATCCAGTGTGGCGTTAACATCCCCAGAAAATGACCTGCAAAAATGCCGATAATACCAATATGGAATAAGTTCGAAGCAAGTCGCATGTTTTTCTTGTCTAACATCTGACTGGAGCCTGCACGCCATGTATATTGACCATAATCATAACGTAACCAACTACCGATAAGAAAAACAGCACCGGCAATATAGGGGTAGATATCAAAAAACAACATATTAACGTAATTCATTTTTGTGCTCCCATATCTAGCGAATTACCGACATTGAGATATTGAACAGGCGTTTCTTGCGCAAAACGCCGCTGATGCTGGCTAATATTGTTACTACCACATTGCGCACTTTCACCTAGAAACGTCACTTGCTCTTCTTCCCATACGGCATCTAATGCAGCCGGCGTATCATCTACAGGCTCTTTTTCTACTTGAGCCGCCAGTTGTGAAGCGTCTAACTCACTTTGTGAGAGACAAAGCAATACATCAAAAAGAGCGTGATAATCACTGCCTCGCTGTTTTAAACGCTCACTCAGCAATGCCAAAATAGGGGCAATATTATTAAGCCCTTCAATACTTTCATCGGTAGGCAATAGCGTTAAATACTCAAGGTAAGTAGGTAAGTAATCAGGCAATTCACGACTACTTAAGGTGATCCCTGCTTGTTGATACTGATTAAGCAGATCAACCATTGCCTGACCACGATCACGCGATTCACCATGTACATGTTCAAATAACAATAGCGATCTCGCTCTACCTCGATCAAAAATCTCACTGTAATTCGCTTGTGCATCCAGCAGATCTTGCTGCGTGAGTTCACGAATAAACGCCATTAATTTTGCGACTTGCGTGACAGGAAGCTCGTCAGCTTCCTGCAATGCATCAATGATCTCATTACGATGTTCCCAGAGATCTTCGCTGGGATAATCCAATAACAGAGAAATAACTTTCAAAGAGATCATCATATTTTCTCCTCAGAACGGCGCTCATCTTGAGGGGTTTTGGAAGTGATATCGATGGCATCAATACGATGGCTATTAAACAGATTAAATTTACTCTCGCTGCCATGACAACCATCACCAAAACTAAAACCACAGCCGTTACGCTCAGGAAAAGCTTCTCTTGCTAACTCACGATGGCTAGAAGGAATAACAAAGCGATCTTCATAATTGGCAATCGCCAAATAGCGATACATCTCTTGTGCCTGTGCTTCGGTTAATCCCACTTGCTCTAGTGCTGTCAAATCGGTTTTACCTTCTACCGTTTTTGCGCGTTTATAATGGCGCATTGCCAACATTCTTTTTAATGCTAATAACACTGGCTCTGTATCGCCTGCGGTCAGCAAGTTAGCCAAATATTGGACAGGAATACGTAAACTTTCTACATCCGGTAATACTCCCGTATGTGGCAACACTCCTGCATCAGCCGCAGATTGAATAGGTGACAGAGGTGGCACATACCACACCATAGGTAAAGTACGATATTCAGGGTGTAATGGTAATGCCAGCTTCCAATCCACCGCCATTTTATAAACCGGCGAACGTTGGGCTGCATCAATCACACTTAATGGAATACCTTGCTCTTCTGCAGCTTTAATAACTTCAGGATCGAAGGGATCTAAAAAGATATCTAATTGACTTTGGTATAAGTCTTTTTCATTATCAGCACTGGCGGCTTGTGAAATTTTATCTGCGTCATACAGCATCACACCAAGATAACGAATACGTCCAACACAGGTTTCTGAGCATAGGGTTGGTTGACCTGATTCGATGCGCGGATAACAGAAAATACATTTTTCTGACTTACCGCTTTTCCAGTTAAAGTAGATTTTTTTGTATGGACACCCTGTTAAACACATGCGCCAACCACGACACTTATCTTGATCGATAAGCACAATACCATCCTCAGCACGTTTATAAATCGCACCACTTGGACAGGTCGCGACACAAGCAGGATTTAAGCAGTGTTCACATAAACGAGGTAAATACATCATAAATGTATTTTCAAACTGCCCATACATCTCTTTTTGCATATTGGCGAAGTTTTTATCCGCAGCACGTTTGCTAAATTCGCCCCCTAAATCATCTTCCCAGTTTGGGCCTTTTTCGATCTTGGTCATACGCTGACCTGTTATCAACGAACGAGGACGTGCGGTGGGTAATGAGCCTTCTGGTGCATTTTTTAAATGCTCATAGTCATAATCAAATGGCTCATAATAATCATCTAATGCTGGCACATCTGGGTTGGCAAAAATCTTTGATAATAGCCCAACACGGTTACCCATTCTTGGTACTAACTTACCTTTAATATTTTTGATCCAGCCGCCTTTCCACTTCTCTTGATCTTCCCAATTTTGGGGATACCCTGTACCCGGTTTAGTTTCAACATTATTAAACCAAGCGTATTCCACACCTTCACGACTGGTCCAAACATTTTTACAGGTTACTGAACAGGTATGGCAACCGATACATTTGTCGAGGTTCAGTACCATACCGACTTGTGAACGAATTTTCATTATGCCTTCTCCTGTCCATTCAGGGTTTGTTGATAAGCATCGCCTTCACCATCAAGCCAATCAATCTGTTTCATCTTACGTACCACAACAAATTCATCGCGGTTAGAGCCCACAGTTCCATAGTAGTTAAAGCTATAAGCCAACTGAGCGTATCCACCAATCATATGGGTCGGTTTAGGGCAAACACGCGTCACGGAATTATGAATACCGCCACGCATTCCAGTTATTTCAGAGCCTGGTAGGTTTATTTGGCGCTCTTGTGCGTGATACATATAAATCATGCCATCAGGAATACGTTGGCTCACAATCGCTCTTGCGGTTAACGCACCATTACTGTTGTATGCTTCAACCCAATCGTTATCACTAATACCCATCTCTTTAGCATCATCTTCACTCAGCCAAACCACAGGGCCACCACGACCGAGGGTTAACATCAGTAAGTTATCGCTATACGTTGAGTGAATACCCCATTTTTGGTGAGGCGTCAGGAAGTTCAGCGCTTTTTCTGGGAAGCCGTTCGGTTTTTTACCTTTCACTGCTTCGATTGCCTTAGTATCAATAGGTGGACGATAAACCACTAAACTTTCGCCATAAGCACGCATCCACTCATGATCTTGATATAACTGCTGACGGCCACTTAAAGTACGCCAAGGGATCATCTCGTGAACATTGGTATAACAAGCGTTATAAGAGACATGCTCATCTTCCAGACCAGACCATGTAGGACTTGAAATGATTTTACGAGGTTGAGCAACGATATCGCGGAAACGAATTTTCTCATCTTCTTTTACTTTAGCTAAATGAGTGTGATCGCGTCCTGTCACTTTACTTAGTGCATCCCACGCTTTTACCGCCACTTGACCATTCGTTTCAGGTGCTAAAGAGAGGATAACTTCGGCTGCATCAATTGCGGTTTCAATCGCCGGGCGCCCTTTTGTCACACCCTCATGACGAACGCGATTAAGTTTTTTCAGGAAATCAACTTCTGTCTGTGTATTCCAACCGATCCCTTTACCGCCATTACCTAATTTATCCATTAACGGCCCAAGTGAGGTAAAACGAGCATAGGTATTTGGATAATCACGCTCCACAGGAATAAGATGCGGTGCAGTTTTCCCCGGAATAAGGTCACATTCACCTTTTTTCCAATCTTTGACATCAAATGGTTGTGCCATTTCAGCCGCGGAGTCATGTTGTATTGGCTGTGTCACTAAATCGGTTTCAACCCCTAAATGACCGACACACAATTTAGAGAAGGTTTTAGCAATACCTTTATAAATTTCCCAATCGGTTTTAGACTCCCAAGCGGGATCTACCGCGGCGGTTAATGGATGAATAAATGGATGCATATCCGAGGTATTCATATCATCTTTTTCATACCATGTGGCAGTTGGTAACACGATATCGGAGAACAGACAGGTACTTGACATACGAAAGTCTAAAGTCACCACTAAATCGACCTTACCCTCACCGCCTTTATCTTGCCATTCCACTTCTTGTGGCTTAACTTGGCCTTGTTCACCTAAATCTTTACCTTGTAATCCATTTTCCGTCCCTAATAGATATTTCAGTAAATATTCATGCCCTTTACCAGCAGATCCCAATAAATTAGAACGCCAGATAAATAAGTTACGAGGGAAGTTTTGCGGATTATCCGGTTGCTCTGATGCAAAACGGATCTCACCTGATTTCAGAGCATTAACGGTATAATCCGTTGCACTGACGCCAGCTTGTTGAGCTTTCTTGGTAATAGACAATGGGTTAACGTTTAATTGCGGTGCTGACGGTAACCATCCCATACGCTCCGAACGCACATTCATATCAATTAAGCTACCGCTAAAGCGTGATTTATCTGCTAAAGGTGATAGTAATTCTGTCGGTGATACCGTTTCATAGCGCCATTGACTTGAATGATTATAGAAAAATGACGTGCTATTCATATGACGAGGTGGACGCTGCCAATCCAGACCAAAAGCTAATGGCAACCAACCTGTTTGTGGACGCAGTTTTTCTTGTCCCACATAGTGAGCCCATCCACCACCACTTTGGCCAATACAACCACAGAAGATCAGCATATTGATAATGCCACGGTAGGTCATATCCATGTGATACCAATGGTTAATGCCCGCACCGACAATCACCATTGAACGACCATGTGTTTTTTCTGCATTATCAGCAAATTCACGTGCAATGCGGATAATATCTTGACGGCTAACCCCTGTTACTTGTTCAGCCCATGCGGGTGAATAGGCTTTGATCTCATCATAGTTTGTCGCACAGTTTTCATCATTTAAACCACGATCGACACCATAATTAGCCAGTAATAAGTCATAAACGGTAGTGACATATTTTTCTTCGCCATTGGCAAGAGTAATGCGTTTTGCTGGCAGTCTATGAACGAGAACATCATCAAGGGCAACACCTTCAAAGTATTCACTCTTGATGCCACCAAAGTAAGGAAATGCAACGTCAACCACATCATCATGGTTTTCTAAAAGACCCAATTGTAAAGTGACTTCTTCGCCACTCTTACCGTCTTTAGGCTCTAGATTCCATTTGGCAGCGCCTTCCCAACGAAAACCCATTGAACCTTGAGGAGCGACCAATTGCTGTGTTTTCTCATCAATAGCAATGGTTTTCCATTCTGGATTTTTCTCCTGATCGAGATTGTTCACTAAATCAGCGGCACGTAGCATGCGACCCGCAACTAACTTGCCAGAATCATGCTTATCTAACATCACTAACATTGGCATGTCAGTGTAAGTGCGCACATAGTTACTAAAGTATTCAGTTTGGCGTTTAACGTGGAATTTGTTAAGAATAACGTGTCCCATCGCCATTGCCATGGCGCTATCTGTACCTTGTTTTGGGTTTAACCACTGGTCACACAGTTTAGCAATTTCAGCATAATCAGGTGTTACTGCTACCGTTTTGGTGCCTTTATAACGAACTTCGGTAAAAAAGTGAGCATCTGGCGTACGGGTTTGAGGTACGTTTGAACCCCATGCAATCAGATAAGAAGAGTTATACCAGTCAGCTGACTCTGGCACATCTGTTTGCTCCCCCCAAGTCATTGGTGAGGCAGGCGGTAAATCACAATACCAATCGTAAAAACTTAAGCAAGCACCACCAATAAGAGATAAATAGCGGGCACCGGCGGCGTAAGACACCATTGACATTGCCGGAATAGGAGAGAAACCAATAATACGATCTGGGCCAAAAGTTTTAGCGGTATAGACGTTAGAGGCAGCAATAATTTCATTCACTTCAGACCATGAAGAGCGAACAAAACCACCACGACCACGTGCTTGTTTATAACTTTTCGTTTTTTCGGGAGCATTAACAATCGATGCCCATGCATCAACTGGATCAGCGTGTTGCGCTTTAGCTTCACGCCATAATTTGATCAGACGTTTACGCACCATTGGGTATTTAACGCGGTTAGCGCTATATAAATACCATGAATAGCTCGCACCACGCGGACAACCACGGGGTTCATGATCAGGCAGATCAGGACGAGTTCGTGGATAGTCTGTTTGCTGGGTTTCCCATGTTACTAAGCCGTTTTTGACATAAATTTTCCAGCTACATGATCCGGTGCAGTTAACACCATGCGTAGAACGCACGATTTTGTCATGCTGCCAACGGCTACGATAACTATTTTCCCAGTCGCGATTAACATTTAACTCTTGCCCGTGATCTTGTGAAAACGTATCACCAAGCTGTTTAAAATAGCGGAATCTATCGAGAAATTTACTCATCAGATACTCTCCCAATGCGCATTAGCGCGCTCACATTGCGTATAATTCGTCATTATTATTTATTGTGTTTACGTCCATAGACCAACCAAGTGATCAGAACGCAGGCGATATAGAACAGAACGAAGATTTTCATTGCCCCAGCAGGTGAACCCGTCATAGCAAGGGATGTACCAAAGGCTTTAGGAATAAAGAAGCCACCAATCGCACCGATTGCAGAGATAAAACCCAATGCAGCTGCACTTTCTGTTACGGCTTCTTTTTGCGCAGCTTCATCTGAAGCCCCTTGTGCCTTCATGCGATCAATGGTGATTTTTCTAAATACCACAGCAATCATTTGGAATGTTGAACCACTGCCTAGCCCTGCTGTTAAAAACAGCACCATAAACACGCCATAGAAAGCAATAAACGATCCACCTGCACCATTTTCCGGTAGGGTTAAGAACAGGAGCACTGAGAAAATAGCCATAATGATAAAGTTGATAAGCGTCACTTTAATGCCACCAAATTTATCAGATAGCGCACCTCCCACAGGGCGAGCTAATGCTCCAAGTAAAGGACCAAAGAAGGCATAATGTAAAATAACAATATCGGGGAACTGGGTTTTCGATAACATTGCAAACCCGGCAGAAAAGCCGATAAAAGAACCAAAAGAGCACAGATAGAGGATACTGAGTAACCAAAGATGACCACGTTTTAAAACAGGTAGCTGTTGACTTAAAGAAGCTTTATTAGCAGCCAGATCATTCATGCCAAACCAAGCCGCAAAGGTAAAGATAAGCAAGAAAGGTACCCAAATCCACGCCGCATTCTCTAGCCATAAACGTGAGCCATCAGGTTGAACGACACCGGGGCCACTAAACATAGCAAACACACCCACACTGACAACCAAAGGCGCGATTAATTGCATCACGCTGACACCTAAGTTACCCAGTCCGCCATTTAATCCTAATGCACCACCTTGCTGTGCTTTAGGAAAAAAGAAGCTGATATTTGCCATACTCGATGCGAAGTTTGCGCCAGCAAAACCACACAGCAGAGAGATAACGATAAAAGTGGAATAAGATGTCGTGAGATCTTGCACGGCAAACCCTAGCCAGAGACAAGGAATAATCAGAAATACCGTACTAATAGCCGTCCAACGACGACCACCAAAAATAGGAATAACAAAAGAGTAAGGCACACGTAGTAGCGCACCTGAAACAGAAGGTAGAGCGGTCAGCATAAAGAGCTGATCAGTGGTAAAATTAAAGCCAACCTTATTTAAATTGACAGCAACTGCACTAAATAGCATCCAGACGCAGAAGGATAGCAGTAGACAAGGAACAGAAATCCATAAATTACGCGATGCGATTTTTTGACCAGTTTTTTCCCAAAAAGCTTTATCTTCAGGATGCCAATTTTCGATCACCCCTTTTTTCATTTTTTCTGGGTGTTGAGAAAGTGCCATAACAACCTCGGTTAACGGTTAAATTGGCTTCTTTTTACGGTGAGATGGGTTTACGAGTCATGATCTGCATCAAGCAAGATTTTGTTTGATTTTTCATCTAAATCTATGTTTTATACCTAAGTATTAATAGGGTTACGTGACTATTTTAAATTTAAATCAATAAATTAGGTAAAATCACTTACTCTTTATTAAACACATTACAATACTTAGATATTTAGAGGTACTCCCTTTGGAGTATATGTTATTTAGCGGTTTTTTAAGGCAAGATAGACCAGATCAAACTGGGAATACATCATGAAAATGCACAACATTCAATGGCATTATCGCTTTTCAATTATTAATCAAATCGCTATTTTAATGTTGCTTTTCACACTATTTGGTGTGGTAGGTATGGCTATTTCTAACCACATTATTTTAAGCGTACAAGGCAATGCCCACGCCATTAATAAATCCGGCTCACTGCGCATGCAAAGCTATCGTTTACTCTCAGCCTTACCCCTTGATGATAAGCACCGTGATTATCTACAAGAATTAGAAAATGATTTAGATAGTAAAGAGTTACGTCAAGTATTAAGCACCTCATCACTGCAATCACAATATGTACAACTGACTCATTACTGGAAAGAGACATTAAAACCGACTTTGTCAGCAGCCAAACAGCCTAATGATGCGAAACAAGAAGTTATCTTTTTTGTTTCTCAACTCGATACATTAGTATCAAGTATTGACCAACTTACTGAACAAAAAATCCGCCTAGTTGCATATACTCAACTTATCTTTACCGCTCTTACCTTATTACTGCTGTTTGGTTCTGTTTGGCATTTTCGTCGTCGCTTATTACTGCCTTGGCAACAATTGATGTCCATGGCTAATTCTATTGGACATGGTGATTTTTCAACTCGTTTTCGGCCTCGTCCTCACCATGATGAAATTGCCACACTAGGAATTGCACTTAACACCATGTCAGAAGAGCTATCGACGCTCTACAGTGAATTAGAACAACGAGTCATTGAAAAGACCCATGATTTACAACAGAAAAATAAGGTTTTCTCTTATCTTTATCACTCAAGTCAACAACTGCATTCCCAAGCGCCACTTTGCGCTCGCTTAAGGCAGATCCTTGCAGAGCTACAGCATATTATTCCTGATAGCTATTTGCAGATCCGTCTATATGAAGATAATCAACATACATTATTTAATGAGATAAGCTTAGCCCCTTCCTCACGCCCTGAATATTGTCCAACGCCAGACTGTGAGCGCTGCAATGAAGATGCCAGCATCACTACACCGTTAAATAATCGCTTATTACATTGGGAATTGACCGATCAGATCCACCGCTACGGTTTATTCGTAATGCAGTTACCGGAAAATAGTGTACTTACTGACGAACAGAATAATTTAATGCTCTTATTGACTAAGCAAATTTCCGCAATGCTTGCCATGGAGCAACAAAATGAACAGCAACAACAGCTATTATTAATGGATGAGCGTTCAGCGATTGCACGTGAATTACATGATTCGATTGCTCAATCGCTATCATGTTTAAAAATGCAGGTCAGTTATCTACAAATGCAATCGGAAACCTTGCCAGATAACTGTCAAAAACTACTAAAAGAGATGCGAGAAGAGCTAAATGTGGCTTATCGTCAGTTAAGAGAATTACTGACCACATTTCGCTTGAAATTGACAGAGCCTGGCTTATTAGCCGCATTAGAAAATACACTAAATGAATTTAATCAACGTTTAGGGTTTGCTATCCATTTTGATTATCAGTTACCTGCAAAATGTGTTAATTCACATCAAAGTATTCATGTGGTGCAAATTGTCCGTGAAGCATTAAATAATATTCTGCAACATGCGAATGCAAACTGGGCCGAAGTCGCATTAACACTTAATAATGGCATCGTTGAACTACAAATTAATGATAATGGTGAAGGTATTACGCCTAATCCCGAAAAGATAAATCACTACGGACTGATTATTATGCGTGAACGCGCGAATAGTCTGAATGGCTCTTATAGTATAAGGGTTCGCAAAGAAGGTGGAACGCAAGTATTTGTCACATTTCCGTTAATCACTACCCATAAAGATCCTATCGAAAAGGGAGCAAATCATAATGAATAATATGGGAGCAGTCGCAGACAAAGCGACTATTTTATTAATTGATGATCACCCGATGTTACGCAATGGTGTGAAACAACTTTTAAGTCTTGATACAACATTAACTGTCGTTGGTGAAGCTGGCGATGGTATTCAAGGGGTAAAATTAGCTGAAGAGTTAGATCCTGATTTAATCCTACTCGATCTCAATATGCCGGGTATGAATGGTTTTGAAACACTCGATCAATTGCGATTACGATCGCTCTCTGGGCGGATCGTTGTGTTTAGTGTATCAAACTACAGTGATGATCTGATCACCGCCTTAAAACGAGGAGCGGATGGCTATCTCTTAAAAGACATGGAGCCAGAAGAGCTATTAGCCGCTTTAAAGCAAGCAGCCGCAGGGAAAATGGTGGTTAGCCCAACATTAACCCCCATTTTAGCGCAGTCACTGCGAGAAGATCGTTCTGAAGGTGAGCGGGATATCGACCAACTCACCCCACGAGAGCGCGATATTTTAAAGCTGATAGCACAAGGGCTATCCAATAAGATGATCGCACGTAAACTCGATATTACTGAAAGTACGGTTAAAGTACATGTCAAACATCTACTCAAAAAGATGAAATTAAAATCTCGTGTTGAAGTCGCGGTTTGGGTTCATCAACAACGTGTGGATTAATCAAAATTGGGCACAATGGGTTGGTGAATATTCATTAACTCCACCAATTCCTTTGCCCCTTTTTGTAGTGACTCGCCTTTTAACCACATTGCATGTACCGGTAAGCGCAATTCATTTTTAGTATTTTTAAATTGCAGTTGTTTTAATTTTCCCTTTTGTAACTGCGTATAAATCAGCGAATAAGGTAAATTCCCCCAGCCCATCCCCGCTTCAACCATACCTAATGCCATTTGAAAGTTATCTGTTTGCCAGTAATTAGTCGCCACTAAAGAGCGTACATCTCTTATCTCTTGAGTATGGCTGGCTATCATTATCTGTCTTACATTCACTAAATCTTCAATAAATACCCCTGCAGGGTGAGCAAGTGCAATATGACTTGCCGAAATTGTGGCAACTAATGACTCAGAGCCCAAATATTGAAATTGTTCATCGCCATTGACGTATAACCCACCATACACGAGACATAATTGGATTTTACGTGCGTGTAGCATCTCAATAATGTCATCTTGCGCCGCGGTTACTACATTCACTTTTAGTAAGGGGTAACGCTGTGTTAACTCAGATAATGCCGGTAATAAATAATCGGGATTAATATCTGCCGCGACACCAATATTTAATATACTTTCCAGATCCATTGAAAGCTCTTGTGCATGAACCTGTAATAGCTTTAATTGCTCAGCAATCATTCTGGCGTGAGGTTCAAGTGCTTTAGCTTTTTCTGTTGGCCGTGGCTCTCTCGATGAACGCTCAAACAGCGCATAACCTAATTCAGCCTCCATATTAGCAATCGCCATACTGACCGCAGAAGGAACACGTTTTAATGAACGCGCAGCCGCAGAAAAAGAGCCTTTATCCATAACGGCTAAAAATATCGCGATATGTTCACTTGAGAACTGCATGTTCACTCCTGATGTTTCAGTTAAATTGATATTAGCTAACTTTTTCTGTCACTATTACTGATTTATCTTACGATGCTTAACCACACTGATCCACAAAAAAAGAGAGTATCATGCAAGGTATTAAGCGAAAAATTGTCTATGTTACCGCTTATGAAGTATTTGGTTGGGTTATCTCATCGGTAGGACTGGCGCTTTTAGCCGATAGTTCAACCGCTGTTACGGGGCCACTCGCACTCATTATTACCACTATCGCGGTAAGTTGGAATTTTATTTATAACTGTTTATTTGAATTTTGGGAGAGTCGACAAAAGTCGAGAATTCGCACCTTTAGACGCCGTCTTGCTCATGCGGTAGGTTTTCAGCTTACGTTGGTGGTTTACCTTATTCCGCTGATAGCTTGGTGGCTAGGGGTTTCATTATGGCAAGCACTGGTGATGGATTTTGCACTTATTATCATCATCCCTTGCTATACATTTGTCTATAACTGGGTATTTGACAAAATTTTTGGCTTACCAAAATCAGCATTACCCGAAGATGTACCTGTTGCTTAATAAAGTGATGTAGAAGTGATCGTTATTTCGATCACTTCTCTATTGGATAAATATCTTCTAACGCAAATTGTTCAATCCCACCTTCTAATTCACAACGCCCTAACCCAATATTTTTATCATCTGCCGTCGTCCTTCTTAGCAATTTACCGGTCACTTGTGATAATGCGCTATCTAACTCCAACACACGATAATATTCTTTCATATAGCTCTCTTCACCCAATGCCATATAAACCAAAAACTCATCGCCGACTTTAATGTTCATATATACCCTATTTTTTCATTATCCTGCTAAATTCAATGGTGAAAATTAGTCTAACTAATCATTATCCATTAAAAATTGACTTATTCGATATTACATTAAATTAATTTATTAGTTTCCAACTCATCATAATGATGCTGATCAGAATAAATAACAGTGTTAAATATTGAAAAAAACGCTCAGATAAATACACCAATAAATAGCGCGCTAAAGGAATCGAAATAAGTGATCCTAAACAAAGAATGATGGCCGTATGCACATCGGTATAGCCACCAGCACTATAAGCAATAGCAGAGCCACCTGACAAAATTGTAGTAATAAATATAGAACTACCGATCGCTTCCTTAATATTCATTTGTGCAAAACGCATAAGCACGGGTAAGACAACCAATCCCCCACCAACCCCCGTCGCCCCTAAGACAAATCCGGCACTCATACCGGGAACAAAAAGAGAACTCAGAGGAATTGATGAGCTAGGTGCCAATGATGATAACGGATGTGATGATGTAGATTTTTTGAATATTCGTTGTAAAAAAAGGAACATTGAAAAGATAATCGCCACAATCATCAGGATATTAATGCCTAATTCAACCTGCTCATAATATTGAGGTTGTGATCCCAACCAGGTTACCCCATAGCTGGCTAAAAATGTAGCCGGAAACATGATCCCTAAAATCAATAATGCTGGTTTTAATGGAATATTTCCTAAACGAAAATGAATATAAGAAGAGGAAATTTTCATTAACATCGATAATAAATTAGCGGTCGCCACTGCTGCTAATGCATTCATTCCAAATAAATAGATAAGCACAGGTAATAAGATAACACCACCCCCCACTCCCGTTGTGGTGATAACTAAACCTATAGCAGAACCAATAAGGAGTTGAGTGACCAGTAGCATCTAATTTCCTTTTATAGAAAATATATTCAGTTTCGATTATAAGCAAAATAACTTATAACCAAAAGGAATTAGATATAACAAATAAGAATATAAAGACAGTTATTATAAAAAAGCCTCTTATTGCTAAGAGGCTTACTCAATAATAGTTTGATAACTCAGCTAGTTAATCTCAGCTAATAGACTGTCTGCTGAAAAATAGTCACCGGCTTTCGCCTTTTGCTGCAATACACCATGACAGGTAGCAACTACCTGTACTTCCATTTTCATCGCCTCCATAATGGCAATAACATCCCCTTGATTGACTTTATCACCATCGGATAATAACCAACTATGTAATATCCCTGAAATCGGTGCAGTGACTGCATTTTCCCGCACCTGACACTCTTTGTGCTCGCTAATAGCCGTGGGTATAACGGCCGAGAGAGAAAGTAATTGTGCGGGTAGCGCTAATTGATGACGACGACCATCTATTTCAATAAAGGTACGCACTAGTGGTTCATTTTCTGCTGGTATACTACGAGGAAAATGACTGTTTTTTGCTTGAAAATCGCTTTCAATCCAACGAGTATGAACACTGAAGTTATCAATAAAATCAGGATGTTCCATCATTTCGCGATGAAAAGGTAATACACTGGCTACGCCTGCGATGTTAAATTCAGCTAAAGCTCGTCGCGCTCTCGCAATGGCTTGTTCACGACTTGCCCCTGTTACAATAAGTTTTGCCATCATTGAATCAAATTGACGTGATACTTGGTCATTTTCCGCCACACCACTATCAACACGAACGCCCGGCCCAGCCGGTTGACTAAATTGGCTAATTAAACCGGGGGTGGGTAAAAAACCTTTTGCCGGATCTTCTGCATTGATCCTAAACTCAAAACTATGGCCACGAGGCTCAGGGGTTTCATTAATACTTAACGGTAATCCCTCAGCAATACGCAATTGTTCAATCACTAAATCAATACCGGCTGTTTCTTCAGTCACCGGATGCTCTACTTGTAGACGTGTATTCACTTCAAGAAAAGAGATTGTCCCGTTCGCACTCAATAAGAATTCTACCGTCCCCGCACCGATATAACCTGCTTTAGCACAAATGTCTTTTGCTGATTGATGAATACGTTGCCGTTGTTCATCAGTTAAATAAGGGGCAGGGGCCTCTTCAATAAGTTTTTGATTACGGCGCTGTAATGAACAATCTCGTGTACCAACTACCACGACATGGCCTAATTTATCAGCAATAATTTGTGCCTCAATATGGCGAGGCTTATCAAGAAATTGCTCAACATAGCATTCACCACGACCAAATGCGGTTACTGCTTCTCTTACCGCTGAATGGTAAAGCTCTTCAATTTCTGCCATATGATGGGCAATTTTTAGGCCTCGTCCACCACCACCAAATGCCGCTTTAATGGCGATAGGCAAGCCATACTGTTTCGCAAAATCCAGAACCTCTTTAGCATCACTAACCGGATCAGCAGTACCATTCACCAATGGTGCACCTACGGATTGTGCAATTTTACGCGCTTGAACTTTATCCCCTAATACTTCGATAGTCTGCGGATCTGGGCCAATCCAAAGGAGTCCCGCTTGCTGTACCGCTTTAGCGAAATCAGCTCGCTCAGAAAGGAAGCCATAACCTGGGTGGATCATGGTGGCTTTGCTTTTATGGGCAATTTCAATGATTTTATCTATCGCTAAATAACTTTCTTTCGGTGAGTTACCCTTTAAACCATAGGCTTCATCTGCAAGACGCACATGTAATGCATCTATATCATCATCTGCATAAATAGCAATGGACGTTGCACCATAATCCTGACAAGCACGAATAATACGAACTGCGATTTCACCTCTGTTAGCAATCAACACTCGATGCTTCACTCGTTGCTTTTGGTTAGTTGTTATCATGAGTGGCATACTCCTATCAATATTCTTGAAATAAAGTGATTGGGTTGAAACGAATTTTAGCGTTAATAGGGATTTGCCCCGCCAATGACAGATGGTATTCGGCAACAGCCCCAATTACGGGGTATCCTCCAGTGAGAGGGTGATCATGAAGAAATAATACCGGTTGACCATTAATCGGTACTTGTATGGCACCAATGCAAGTTCCTTCACTCGATAACTCTTGTTGTTGCTGACGTTCAAGCGATTTATCCCCCAATAAACGTAATCCGATACGGTTAGATTGTGGTGTCACTTGCCATAATTGTGAGGTTAATGTTTTTATCGCATCTTCTGTAAACCAATCCGTACGAGGTCCTAACACAATATCAAGGGTAACGATATCCTCTTGCTTTGGTAAACTGAAACTCGGTTGCTCTTGGCTAATAATGCCCGTTGATGCGTTATCATCGTTTAGATGAAGAATATCGCCATTTTGTAAGGCTCGAGGGCCAATCTGAGCTAAAGTATCAAACGCATAACTACCTAACACTGGGCTTAATTCAAAACCCCCTCTCACGGCCAGATAACTACGAACCCCCGCTGTAGGTATTCCTACTGTGATTTCATCTCCACTGCGTACATCAATAGTTTGATAGGTAGAGAAAAAGGCTATATCTCCGGTCGTTTGTTTTAAGCTGATCGTACAATCTGCACCTGATAGCGCTATGACACAGTCTTGTTGCGCTTTTAGTATTAATCCACCTTGTGTTATTTCTAATGCTGCTAATGAAGGCGGGTTTCCCACTAAGCGATTCGCTGCATGTAACGCACATTTATCAAGTGCTCCTGATGCACTAACCCCCATTGATGCAGCACCTAAACGCCCTTCATCTTGAAATAAGGTTTGTAGACCTGCGGAAATAACATATAGCCCTTTATCCTTGTTAAAGGACAAAGCATTAATAGATTGTTTTTTCTCAGGTAATGAAACCGTCACTGGCGCTTTTTGTACATCAACAAACTGTACAGCATCACCAGGTAATAAAAATGCCGGCTGTTCACGTGAGAGATCCCACATTTTTATCTCTGTAGTACCAATTAATTGCCAGCCACCAGGGCTTTGCTGTGGGTAAACACCGCTAAATTCTCCCGCTAATCCTACAGAGCCTGCAGGGATACGTGTACGTGGTGTTTTACGTCGAGGAACATAAAGCTCAGTTTTATCAGCAATTAAATAAGCAAATCCCGGTGCAAACCCCGTAAAAGCGACTTGATAAGTTTGTTCTGTGTGTCTGCGGATCACCTCTGTTGCGGTGATCCCCAATAATTCAGCCACCTCATGCAGATCTTCTCCTTGATAATGAACGGGGATTGTTAATAAGTGACTTTGACGCATCGCGATCGCTTTTATCTCGATATTGCGCAATATTGCCACTAACTCTTTCGCCGTAATTAACCAAGGTACATATTGGATCAATAGTGTTTTTGCCGCTGGAACAATATCTTCTATCTCAGCAATATTGGCTTGCTTAATTGCTTCATAAAACGCCAATGTCTCTTTTAATGAAGTCAACTCAACTAATATGTGAGATAAATTAACAGGTAAAAAGCGCAAAATACGCCTCCCTTTTATTGCTAATAACGGATCGGGCGGCTGCTGTAATAGCATCAGGCGTTGCTTGCATAAAATAAGTCATTACGCCTCCTTTATTCCTATTGCAGATGTGAAAGGTTTTATCGCAATACCGTGTGTTATTAAGATCTCTTTGACACTTTTTGCGAGATTAACCGCATCAGGACTATCACCATGAACACAAATAGAATCCGCCTGTATAGCAGTAAAAGTACCCTCTATCGATTCAACGCCCCCTTTTTGTACTAGCTTTAACATACGCTGAGCCACCAATTGAGGATCGTGTAATACAGCCCCCTCTTGTTTACGCGAAACAAGTGTGCCATCAGCATGATAAGCTCTATCAGCAAAAGCTTCGGCAACAATATGTAATCCTTTCTCTTTCGCAAGTGTGATCAGCGGCGATCCCGCTAAAGCCACTAATATAAGTTGTGGATCAATAGCTAAAATAGCTTCAATAACCGCTAATGCTTGGCGTTTATCATGAGCAATGGTGTTATAAAGCGCACCATGAGGTTTAACATAAGTCACCTTCATACCGACAGCTTTCGCTAAACCTTGCAAAGCGCCAATTTGATAAATGACATCAGCGGTTAATTCATCACTGGCAATATCCATATTGCGTCGCCCAAAACCCACTAAGTCAGGATAAGCAACATGAGCACCTATCGCGACTTGATGCTGTTTCGCTTCTTTTAATGTTTTTAAAATGCTTTCTGGTGAACCGGCATGAAAACCACAAGCAATATTGGCACTGCTGACAATTTCAAGCACTGCAGCATCATTGCCCATACGCCATTGACCAAAGCTTTCACCTAAATCACTATTTAAATCTACCGCTTTTATCATCGTTATTATTCTCTTAAGCAATATTGAGGTAATTGAAAATAGCGCCAACAGACATGATCCCCATATACCAAGTCAAAGCGCAGACTAAAATTGCCGACCATTGCAACCACATTGGATATTTATAGCCATTCATAAGATCTTGACGACGCCACGCAACAAAAATAAATAACGTCATACCAATAGGTAAAATCAATCCGTTGAAGCCACCAGCAAAGACTAATAAGGCAGCAGGAGCTGTTCCCATAACCATATAAATTGCCAATGAAATAGCGATAAAAATAATGGTAGCAATATTGCGTTGACGCTCTGTAATACCCTTTTTAAACACGGTTATAAACGACATAGACGTATAAGCAGCACCAATCACACTAGTCAACGCAGCTGCCCATAAAATAAGACCAAAAATTCGTAGTCCAGTTAAGCCCGCTGCATGTTGGAATGCTTGAGAAGCAGGATTAGCCGCATGGCTGGAAATATCTAGTGTCACTCCACTTGCGACAACACCTAAAATTGCTAAAAATAGGATATAACGCATTAATCCAACCACTAATATCCCTTTAGTTGCCGCGCTAGATACCGCATCGATATTTTCAATACCTGTTGTACCTTTATCGAGCAGACGATGTGCTCCTGCATAACAAATATAACCACCAACCGTACCTCCGACGATGGTTGTTATAGTGGCAAAATTAATCGTATTAGGCAGTACTGTTTGTTTTAATGCTTCACCTATAGGAGGATTGGACGCAAACATTACAAAAAGTGTTAATAAAATCATCACGATGCCAAGAACAATGATCATGCGATCAATAAAATGACTCGCTTTGCGTGAAGAGAAGATATAAATCGCCAGTAAAGCACTTAAAACCCCACCCCATTTAGGATCCAGTCCTACCATGGCATTAAGCCCTAAACCAGCCCCAGCAATATTACCGACATTGAATACCAAACCACCAAAAATAACCAGTACAGCTAATAAGTATCCACTACCGGGAATTGCCTTATTCGCAATATCAGAAGCGCGCATGTTAGTCACGGTAATGACTCGCCAAATACTTTGTTGCACAACAAAGTCAATGACGATAGAAGCTAATATCCCAAATGCAAAGGCTGCTCCCATCGTCGCTGTAAAGGTAGCTGTTTGCGTAATAAAACCTGGACCAATTGCAGATGTAGCCATTAAAAAAATCGCTGCAATTAATGATGAACGCCTATTTTTTATAAATGATGGTGATGTTGTATTCACAGGATCTTGTGTAGCCATAACTGGCCCCCTTTTATCATAATTATTTTAATTATTATTGCTTAGGTAAGTAGTAAGGCAATTAGCATGCCATTGTTGAGCACGGAGTAATAATTGTTAATCAATAGATATTAGATTGTTGAACAATTAATAATAATAGATGAATAAATAAGCAAATAGATTTAAATATGCGATGATAAAAGTGCCAACAAGATCTCATTTTTAACATTTTGTTGACATTTGAGTAGAGGAATAAAAAATAGATATGCCCCAAAATAGCGCATAAAAAAGAGTTATGCGCAAAATTGGTGCATACATTTTGGCATCAAATACAGTTGATAATATAAAAATTTATTAAGAATTTTGTTAACTATTTTTAATAAAAACAAGGATAAAGAGAGTGAGGAAACTAGCACAGTTGTATATTAGAGGTTATATATTATATAGCTGACTGTTAGAATAGAGGCTTCTATTACGTTTATAGCAGAAGATAATGCAGAAAAAAACATCACCACAGATCCTTTGCCAAAAAATCGCTGATATTATTCGCCAAAAAATTACTATCGGTGAATTACCTCCAGGAGAGAGGCTTTCAGAAGCTACTTTAAGCGAACAGCTTGAAATATCTCGTAATACATTAAGAGAAGTATTTCGTATATTAACCCAAGAAGGCCTATTAACCTATAAACCTAATCGTGGTGTTTTTGTTTCTGTACCAGATATGGCATCAATTATGGATATTTATCGCGTAAGAAGGCTGATTGAATGTGATGCTTTACGACATGCCTATCCAATGCATCCAGCCATTTCCCGCATGCAAGATAACGTTAATCAAGCAAAAATGTTTCAACAACAAAAAGATTGGAATAGCGTTGGAACCTGTAATATGCATTTTCATACCGCTATCGTCGAGCTTTCTGATAGCCCTAGGTTATTTAAACAATATCAACTTATTTTAGCAGAATTACGATTAGCCTTTGGTTTACTCAATGATCCTCAATTATTACATGCTCCTTATATTGAGAAGAATGAGCATATTTTAACGCTATTGATGAATGGGAAAGCGCAAGAAGCGGCAATCGAAATGGAAAGTTATTTAGAAATATCCGAGCGAACCGTATTAGCCGCTTTTTCTCGCCACAACATCTGTTAATATCAACGAAAAATAGATAGTAAAATTGCCCTCATCTAGAGCATGCTTAAATTTACAGGATTAGTTTTCAAACGCAAAAAAGCCAACCCATTGGGTTGGCTTTCTCGTCTTATTTAATGCTTGGCAGTTCCCTACTCTCACATGGGGAGACCCCACACTACCATCGGCGCTACGGCGTTTCACTTCTGAGTTCGGCATGGGATCAGGTGGGACCACCGCGCTATGGCCGCCAAGCAAATTCTTGTCTATTACTCGCTTCCTTCCTTTCGGTAAGTCGCCAGTAATTCAATCTTGAACAAGCTGACTTTATTGTTTCGTCTCTCTGACAAAACACTTTCGGTGTTGTCAGGTTAAGCCTCACGGTTCATTAGTACTGGTTAGCTCAACGTATCGCTACGCTTACACACCCAGCCTATCAACGTCTTAGTCTTAAACGTTCCTTTAGGTCGCTTAAAGCGACAGGGAAGACTCATCTCGAGGCAAGTTTCCCGCTTAGATGCTTTCAGCGGTTATCTCTTCCGCACTTAGCTACCGGGCAATGCCATTGGCATGACAACCCGAACACCAGTGGTGCGTTCACTCCGGTCCTCTCGTACTAGGAGCAACCCCTCTCAATCTTCCAACGCCCACGGCAGATAGGGACCGAACTGTCTCACGACGTTCTAAACCCAGCTCGCGTACCACTTTAAATGGCGAACAGCCATACCCTTGGGACCTACTTCAGCCCCAGGATGTGATGAGCCGACATCGAGGTGCCAAACACCGCCGTCGATATGAACTCTTGGGCGGTATCAGCCTGTTATCCCCGGAGTACCTTTTATCCGTTGAGCGATGGCCCTTCCATTCAGAACCACCGGATCACTAAGACCTACTTTCGTACCTGCTCGAGCCGTCACTCTCGCAGTCAAGCTGGCTTATGCCTTTGCACTAACCGCATGATGTCCGACCATGCTTAGCCAACCTTCGTGCTCCTCCGTTACTCTTTAGGAGGAGACCGCCCCAGTCAAACTACCCACCAGACACGGTCCCCGACCCAGTTTATGGGCCTAGGTTAGAACATCAAACGTTAAAGGGTGGTATTTCAAGGTTGGCTCCATGCAGACTGGCGTCCACACTTCAAAGCCTCCCACCTATCCTACACATCAAGGCTCAATGTTCAGTGTCAAGCTATAGTAAAGGTTCACGGGGTCTTTCCGTCTTGCCGCGGGTACACTGCATCTTCACAGCGAGTTCAATTTCACTGAGTCTCGGGTGGAGACAGCCTGGCCATCATTACGCCATTCGTGCAGGTCGGAACTTACCCGACAAGGAATTTCGCTACCTTAGGACCGTTATAGTTACGGCCGCCGTTTACTGGGGCTTCGATCAGGAGCTTCGCCTTACGGCTAACCCCATCAATTAACCTTCCAGCACCGGGCAGGCGTCACACCGTATACGTCCACTTTCGTGTTTGCACAGTGCTGTGTTTTTAATAAACAGTTGCAGCCAGCTGGTATCTTCGACTGGCTTCAGC
>NZ_JAABLS010000015.1:0-4377 GCF_009915195.1 Proteus sp. G2674 | reverse complement strand
GAAGTGAAACGCCGTAGCGCCGATGGTAGTGTGGGGTCTCCCCATGTGAGAGTAGGGAACTGCTAAGCATTAAATAAGACGAGAAAGCCAACCCAATGGGTTGGCTTTTTTGCATTTGTTTTTCTTTATTCTTAATGATCATCACACCTAGAATATTACAGGTATCTTTTTAACTTACTCTTATTACCTACCAACAGCTCACTCGCGCTATCCTCACAGCAGGTTGACTGCTAAACTAAGCTATCAGCTAAATGAGGTCGACTTTCATGAATGAACCTATTTCATTGCAATCATTTAATACATTTGGTTTGAAAGCCAATGCTCGTCATATAGAAACGGCAAAGAATACAGATGAACTCTGTCGGTACTGGCAAAATGCTCAAGACCAAAAACTGCCTATTCTTATTTTAGGCGGAGGGAGTAATGTTCTATTCACTGAAGATTTTAATGGTACGGTGATTAGAAACTGTATTTCTGGCATTGAAATTACAGAAGATGAGCAACAATGGCATATTCATGTTGGGGCAGGTGAAAATTGGCATAACCTTATAAAGAGCTTAATTGAAAAGCATATTTATGGGTTAGAAAATCTCGCTTTAATCCCTGGTAATGTTGGGTCTGCTCCCATACAAAATATTGGTGCTTATGGTAAAGAATTAAAAGACGTTTGCGCCTATGTTGATATTGTTGAGTTAAGCACTGGTAAAGTCACGCGTTTAACAAATGAAGAGTGCCAATTTGGCTATCGCGACAGTATTTTTAAACATCACTATCAGCAAGGTTATGCAATTATTGCCGTTGGTTTAGTGCTGAATAAACATTGGGAACCTATTTTGACCTATGGTGATTTAGCTAAATTATCACCAGAAACAGTCACACCACAGATAGTATTCGACTCTGTATGCGGTATGAGGACAAGTAAATTGCCGGATCCTGCTCTTACAGGTAATGCGGGTAGTTTTTTTAAAAATCCTATTGTTGATATAAAACTTGCACAACGCTTAAAAAGTAAATATCCATTTTGCCCTCAATATGTACAACATAATGGTGTAAAACTTGCTGCAGGCTGGCTTATTGATCAATGTGGTTTGAAAGGTTATCAGAGCGGTGGCGCTGCTGTGCATACAAAACAGGCATTGGTATTAATTAATAAAGAAGGCAAGGCAAGTGGGCGCGATATTGTTAATTTAGCAAGTTATATTCGCCAAAAGGTATTTGAACGTTTTGGCGTGCAATTAGAGCCGGAAGTGCGTTTTATTGGACGGCATGGCGAGATTAATGCGGTGGATGCTATTTCATGAAAGAGACATCAACTCCTCTATTACTCATCAATATCCTTGCTGATGGAGAGATCCATTCAGGAGAACAATTAGGCGAAAGTTTGGGGATGACACGGGCAGGGATTAATAAGCATATCAAGACATTGCGTAGCTGGGGTATCGACATTCATACAGTGGCAGGTCAGGGTTATCAGCTAGATGCACCGATGAACCTGCTAAACAGTGAACGTGTCAATCGAGGCATTCAAGGTGCACCAGCTCGTGTGATACCGGTTATTGATTCAACTAACCAGTATATGATACAGCGTATTAGTGAATTAACCTCCGGTGATGTTTGTATTGCTGAATATCAATCTGCAGGGCGTGGGCGTAGAGGGCGGCAATGGATCTCTCCTTTTGGTCGTAATCTATATCTCAGTATGTATTGGAAATTGGATCAAGGGCCTGCTGCAGCAATCGGGCTAAGTTTAGTTGTTGGTGTGATCCTTGCTGAAGTTTTACAGCAATTTGGTGCGAATGGTGTCAAAGTTAAATGGCCAAACGATCTTTACTTAAATGATAAAAAATTATCTGGGATCTTGGTTGAATTAACGGGAAAAACGGGTGATGTTGCGCATATTGTTACTGGCATTGGTATTAATATCGCCATGAGTAACAATCAAAAAGATGCAATAAACCAACAATGGATTAATTTAGAGCAGGTAGGGATAAAAATAGATAGGAATCAGTTGGCTTGTGAAATCACCAATGCGCTAAGAAAAGCATTTGTACAATTTGAAAAACAGGGGTTATCTGCTTTTATTGAACGTTGGAAAAGTTTAGATAATTTTATTGATAGGCGTGTTAAATTAATTATTGGTGACAAAGAGATCTTTGGTATCGCTAAAGGTATTAATGAGCAAGGGGCGTTACTTTTAGAACAAAATAATAAAATAGTACCCTATATTGGTGGTGAGATCTCGCTACGAAGTGCACCATAATTGGTTTATTTTGCTGCAATTTTCATATTAAAATATGCTCTCTAAAAAAGGTAAAGAGAGCATATTTAAATTTAATCCACCTATTTATAGGGTGAGAATTGATAATTTATCTATTCTCTAAATAGGTAAGATTTATTTACGTAACCTAACACTTTTAACCGAATGGTTATCACCCTTAGTCATAATCAAACTGGCTCTTTCACGGGTTGGTAAAATATTTTGCTTTAGGTTTAAGCCATTAATTTCTTGCCAAATGGAAGACGCGATCTCAATAGATTCTTCGCGACTCAGTTTGGAATAATTATTGAAATAGGATTCGGGATCGGTAAATGCCCCTTCACGGAATTTTAAAAATCGGCTGATATACCAATGTTTCAATAATGCTTCATCTGCATCAACATAAATGGAAAAGTCGACATAATCTGATACAAAAACATTATGTGGATCATGAGGGTAGTCTTGATTACTCTGTAATACATTGAGTCCTTCAAGGATCAAAATATCGGGTTGCTCAATGACCTGTTTTTTGTCTGGAATAATGTCATACACTAAATGAGAATAGACAGGTGCAGTCACTTGCTTTTTGCCCGATTTAATATCAGAGACAAAAGAGACAAGACTATGCATATCATAGGATTCAGGAAACCCTTTTTTCTTCATTATTCCGCGTTTTTTTAATTCCGCATTAGGTAATAAAAAACCATCAGTGGTAATCAAATCCACTTTCCGATGTTCAGGCCAGCGAGTGAGCAAAGCTTGAAGTAAACGGGCAGTCGTACTTTTACCCACCGCTACGCTACCCGCTATACCAATGATATAAGGAATTTTGGCGTTATTTGTGCCTAGAAACTGTTCTAAGACAGCCTGACGACGTAAATTTGAACTGATATAGAAATTTAACAACCTTGATAATGGAAGATAAATTTCAATGACATCATCAATTGAGATTTCTTCATTAATGCCTTTAAGGTCGGCAATTTCTGTTTCTGTTAATGTTAAGGGGACCGAATTCCTTAACGTAGCCCACTGCTTTCTATCAAATTCTAAATAAGGGGTTGTAAAGCGTTCTTTGTTATTCATAAGCCAACATCTGCCTAGTATTCGCAGGTTGGACAGGCTGTTTAAAACACCCGTATCCGATAAAAAATAAACAGCATCATAACGAGTGATGTGGCAGAGGCGTAGAGATTTTTTACTTTTTTTCTGCTTTTTTTGACGCGAACTGAATAAATTTGTAAAAAAAGTACAAAAAATAGTCATAAAAAATAAAAATAAGCGTAGAATAAAAGCGTAAAAATAATTCTTTTAGGTGAATTTTACTGTTTAGTGATAAATCTAGGATTGCAGAGAGAATATTGCGTTGGATTTTCTTTGATTTTTTTGCTGTCATTTTGGTCGTTTTTTTCCTAAAAAATCAACAATACATACAAAAATGAACAAAATCTAAGCAAAAGAACAAATATCGCAATTTTTTTGTTGCATCATGACGAAAGTCCTCCTAGAATGCGCACCACTTAGCCGGCATAGCTCAGTTGGTAGAGCAACTGACTTGTAATCAGTAGGTCCCGAGTTCGACTCTTGGTGCCGGCACCATTTAAAATTTAGATTTGGTGGGATACCCAAGCGGCCAAAGGGAGCAGACTGTAAATCTGCCGTCACAGACTTCGAAGGTTCGAATCCTTCTCCCACCACCATTAATTCCTTACTTAAGTGTTTTCAAACCGTGAACACTTGAGTAGAATACAAAGCTGATTTTAAGTCAGGTAGCCGAGTTCTGCGGGCATCGTATAATGGCTATTACCTCAGCCTTCCAAGCTGATGATGCGGGTTCGATTCCCGCTGCCCGCTCCAGATGTGCTGATATAGCTCAGTTGGTAGAGCGCACCCTTGGTAAGGGTGAGGTCGGCAGTTCGAATCTGCCTATCAGCACCACTCCCCAATGTTCTTGCCTTCCTGATTAAAAATCTTAACAAGCATAGCTAATCGCTAGTTTAATTACTGCTTGGTTGATGTGGTGTAACCACCGATTCCGTGTCTTAGAGGGACAATTTAAATGTCTAAAGAAAAATTTGAACGTTCAAAACCGCACGTTAACGTTGGTACTATCGGCCACGTTG
>NZ_JAABLS010000014.1:0-228905 GCF_009915195.1 Proteus sp. G2674 | reverse complement strand
TAATTTTTTTCCCCGGTTTTTTATGGCTATTTGGCTATCTCTCTTTCTTTACGCCTCCTGTGTACCTTACTGCGGATAGGCAAAGAGGAATACTGTATAGCTATGGCATGGGGAAAGTGCGTTTAACCCGCTATAAAGAGGCGCAATTTGGTTATGCGGGCAATATGTTGGCAATTAAACTATATGGCATTAATGAAAAAACAGGCCAATTAAAAACGATCCTCTATCGCCCCAATGTGTCCCACTACTCCAGTTTCCTAACCAGTACTGACAGTGAAAACCACCGTTTTATCACTTTCCTTAATGCCTATATGCAACAAGGCCGAGATGCTGTTTCATCGGTTGATTACCAAGCCCGTAAGCCCTTTTTATCTTTTGGTAAAAACCCACTTCCTGCTGATTTTGAGCAACAGGTCAAACAGATTCTGGCAAAGCTTGATCAGGAGAAAGAACATCATGCGTAGTTTGGTGAATGGCAGATAAATTATTAAAGAGGTCTATTGAATACATAAAATTAAGCGGGATAAAAATTCTTTCCCGCTTTTTGTTATTTATTTAAAATTAATTATTTGTTTATCCCAGAGTGGATCACTTTTTTATGTTGTGAGCCAGCTACTTTATCGTAAATAGCGCATATAACAATAGTCACTAATACAGGAATTAACCACGCTAATCCTTGCTCACTTAATGGTAATTTAGCCGCCCAATCCGGTAATAAATGTTTTAAATGCTCAGATGCTTTAATGGCATCAAAAATGCCAAAAAATAAGCTTATTGCCATTGCAGGGGCAATAATGCGGCTTGGATTATGCCAAAAACGTAAAGTGAAACTCATCAGAATAATCACAATACAAGGAGGATAAATCATCACCAGAACAGGAATGGAGAACGCAATCAGTTTACTTAAACCAAGATTAGAGACTACCGCGGAAAATACAGCCAAAATCAATACTAATGTACGATAAGAAATAGGCAAATAGCGGCTAAAAAACTCCGCACAAGCACAAGTTAAACCTACCGCTGTCACCATACAAGCTAAGAAAATAAGCAGAGCTAAAAAGAAACTACCAAAATTACCGAAAGTATGTTGCACATAAGCATGTAAAATATCTGCGCCATCTTTTGCTTCTGGAATAATGCTGCCGCTAGCAGAACCAAGCTTAAATAAACTAAGATAAATCGCCGTTAATAACACACCCGCGATAATTCCCGCCCACATAGTATAACGTGTTAATAAAGACGAATTATCAATCCCTCTTGAGCGGGCCGCATTGACAATAACAATACCAAAGACCATCGCGCCTAACGTATCCATGGTAAGATAACCATTAATAAAACCTTGGGTAAATGCCATATCTTGATACGCTTGTGTAGCGGGGATCGGCGTTCCTGCAGGCCAAAATAGCGCAGCTAACCCTAATACAGCTAAGGCTAAAATTTTAATCGGTGCCAGAATGTGACCAACACTATCAAGTAATTTTCCCGGATACAGTGAAATACCGATAACAATTAAAAAGTAAATAACACTATAAATAAGTAAGGCAATATCACTATCACCCACTAAAGGGGCAATACCAACTTTAAAAGAGACCGTTGCGGTTCGCGGGGTGGCAAATAAAGGGCCGACAGCAAGATAAGCGACTATTGCTAATAAAAGTCCCATAGATTTACCAATAGGAGTGCTTAATGCTTCAATTCCTCCTCCCACTTTCGCTAATGCCACCACTGTTAGTACAGGTAAGCCAACTCCGGTTAGCAAAAAACCAATGGCCGCAGTCCAAACAAATTCCCCTGATTGCAACCCCACCATTGGGGGAAAAATAATATTCCCTGCTCCAACAAATAGAGCAAAAGTCATAAAACCTAATGCCAGAATGTCTCTGGAAGTTAATCGATGTGCCATAAGATTTGTTAATATATCGTTATTAGATGGTTAATTTACATTTACTATATAAAGTAAATACAACAAAAATATCAGCAGTATCTATTTTGCTTCATGATGAGTTATTCAGAATAATATTTAAGAATAATCATTTTACACAGAGCAATCACATATTAAATAGAAAAAAGCGCCGATAACTGCTCACAAGTAAAACTTTTATAATGAAAAAAGGCAATAGCTGATCTAAAAAGCAGAATAATCATCTAAAGTATTTTTTCAGGCCAGTG
This sequence comes from Proteus sp. G2674, assembly GCF_009915195.1. Taxonomy (NCBI): domain Bacteria; kingdom Pseudomonadati; phylum Pseudomonadota; class Gammaproteobacteria; order Enterobacterales; family Morganellaceae; genus Proteus; species Proteus sp. G2674. Next base: position 226,736 of record NZ_JAABLS010000014.1, on the reverse strand, counting down.
ATAACTGTTATATATCGCCAATTATCCCCGATATGATTTGTATATTTTTTACACAATAAACGGCAATCTAGCCATCAATTAAAGTTCCCATTAATTAATAATATTAAAATTTAACGCTACGATATTAGATTTTATTGATATTGATTTGATGGGTATATGACAAAAATACCTTTATCACCTCTTTTAAAAATAGGTAATAAAGGTACTAATAAAATAAGGATAAAAACGAAATTATTTTTTTTCTGTTAACAATGTTTGCGGCATGATAAAAGAAAAAGTGCTTCCTACACCGACTTTACTTTCAATATTCAGTATTGAGTGATGATGTTGTAAGGACTTTTTGACAATCGCCAATCCAAGCCCTGTACCACCGGTGTGGCGGGAGCGCGCTTTATCTACACGATAAAAACGTTCGGTTAAGCGCGTTAAATGTTCAGCACTGATACCCGGCCCATTATCTGACACACTAAACAACATACCTTGTGGTACTTTTTTCCAACTCACGCGAATAGTCGTACCCTCAGGGGTATGATTTATAGCGTTATAGACAAGGTTAGATACGGCACTACGCAATTGCTCTTCATTACCACGAACAGCCCATTTATGGTCAATATCAAAGATGATATTTTGTTGTTCTTGGCTTAATGAGTGCGCGTCATGCTCAAGCACGCTTAATAGCGCAGGCATATCGACAACCGTGTTCAAATCAATATGAGGCGCAGATTCAATACGTGAAAGCTGTAACAGTTGTTGTACTAATAAGTCCATACGCTTTGCTTGCTCTTGCATGGTCTTAATCACTTTATGTTCAGCCGGGTTTTCTGCGGTATTCTCTTCCATCATCTCAAGATAGCCTTGAATAACCGTTAAAGGTGTTCTTAATTCATGGCTCACATTAGCAAAAAAATCACGTCGCGAATTTTCTAACTTATTCTTCTCGGTAACATCGCGAGCAACCATTAAACGTTGATCATGCGCATAAGGCATCACCCGAAATTCAACAATAGCACCATTATTTAATGCAATAGTTAAAGGGCGGCTAAAATCGGCGACGGTGAAATAATGTAAAAAATCGGGATAGCGCAATAAATTAAAAATATTTTGTCCATTATCATCAGGCCAACGAAAGCCTAGAAGATGCTGAGCAAGACTATTACACCAAAAGATATTTCCTTCATTAGTGATCATCACAACGGCATCTGGTAGGCTCTCCGCCCCGCTACGAAAACGCTTAATTAAATCACCTAATTCTCGACGGCGTTTACGGTTACGTTGCTGTGTTTGTCGTATACCATAAAAAATAGGCTCCCAGCCCCCTTTCCCTTCTGGAGGTAATACCGATCTATCGAGCCATAACCATTTAGATAATTTCATTAAATTATAGGCGTGCCATATCAAGGCACTCAGTAATGAGACCACTAGCAACCAAGGAAGGTGGCCGATAAATAGTGATAATACAAAGGCAGGTAAACAAAATAGAAATAGCCCCCACACGAGGGCTTTCCATGAGAGTCGTTCTAACACCAGTTAATTACTCCCTTATCAACTCAAAATCGAGCAGAGAAACGATATCCCGTTCCTCGTACCGTTTGTATCATTCGGTCATGGCCATCTTGCTCTATAGCTTTACGCAATCGACGAATATGTACATCGACAGTACGATCTTCGACATAAACATTGGTGCCCCAAACATAGTTTAGCAACTGCTCTCGGCTATATACACGTTCGGGATGGGTCATAAAAAAGTGGAGAAGTTTAAATTCGGTAGGCCCCATATCAATGGGTTTATCTTGACTGGTAACTCTATGTGAAACAGGATCAAGACTTAATCCATTAAATTCAATCACATCTTCTGCCGACATCGGTGACAATCGTCGTAAAATAGCCTTTACCCGAGCCACCAGCTCTTTAGGCGAAAAAGGTTTAATCACATAGTCGTCTGCGCCTGTTTCGAGACCTTTGACTTTATCTTCTTCTTCCCCTTTTGCTGTTAGCATAATAATAGGAATATCACGGGTATTATTTTCACGCTTCATCTGTTTAATCACTTGGATACCCGAGCCTCCGGGGATCATCCAATCTAATAAAACCAGATCAGGGTAAGGGTCAATCAGAAAACTCAATGCAGTATCATAGTCCTCAGCTTCAATAGGCTGAAAACCATTTTGCTCTAATACAAAACAGATCATCTCTCGAATTGCGGTTTCATCTTCAACAACAAGAATACGCCTTGCCATACTCTATCCTGTGTTATTTATATAGAGGGTCATAATGATTATGAGGCACTTTTATGACAGATTTATGACTGACTATGACAATACTGGAATACAGTGTCATTGTTAAGGTAAATAAGGCTAAAATTGGTGTAATTTCACTCAAAATACGTAGCTCATAGGTGGATTTTCACTAAAAAAGTAAGGTGCGCTATACTGACGGCAGTTAACATTAAGGGATAGCAATGCGGATTATTCACACCTCAGATTGGCATTTAGGACAATATTTTTTTACAAAAACTCGCGCCCAAGAGCACCAACAATTTCTCGATTGGCTATTAGCGCAAATCCGTGAACAACAAGTTGATGCAGTTATTGTTGCAGGGGATATCTTTGATACTGGCTCCCCCCCCAGTTATGCCCGAGAGCTTTATAATCGATTTGTCGTCGCAATAAGAGATACTCAGTGCCAACTGATTATTTTAGGGGGTAATCATGATTCTGTGGCAACGCTAAATGAATCTAAATCACTGTTAGCGTGTTTAAATACCACCGTCATTGCTAATGTTCACACTGAAACCCCACAAGCCCCTATTATTCTTTATCAAAAAAATCACACACCTGGAGCATTACTTTGTGCAATCCCCTATTTACGCCCTAGAGATATGATAAATAGCAAAAGTGGGCAATCGGGAGCAGACAAACAGGGCGCTTTAAAAGAAGCGATCGCAGATTATTATCAACGCCAATATCAAGCCGCGCTCGACTTACGAAAACAACTCAATGTTAACATCCCTATCATTGCCACAGGGCATCTGACAACGATAGGCGCCAGTGTTAGCGATTCGGTACGTGAAATTTATATCGGCACATTAGAAGCCTTTAACGCAACCCTATTTCCTCCATTTGACTATATCGCCCTTGGTCATATTCATCGTCCACAGCGCGTCAATAAATCGGGTCATATTCGCTACAGTGGTTCACCTATTCCATTAAGTTTTGATGAAAGTGCACAACAGAAAAGTGTTTGTCTTATCGATTTTGAGCAAGATAAGTTAGCGGAAATGACACTATTACCCATCCCTGAGTTTCAGCTATTACGCACTCTTTCAGGCTCGCTACAAGAAATTGCCACACAACTCGAAAAGTTAGCAACACAATATAATGAAATGGATACCACGATTTGGCTAGATATTGAAGTTTCAACTCAAGATTATCTCAGTGATATTCAAACCCGTATTCAAGAGCTAACTCAATCGCCACTCTTTGAAGTGATCGCATTAAGAAGAGCGAGAAAACAACGTCAAGCACTGATGCAAAATGAGAAAGAAACCCTAACTGAACTGACTGTATATGATGTATTTGAAAGGCGCTTAGCTCAACACCAGTTTGAAACCGAGGAAGACAAAACACGGTTAACCACACTCTTTAAGCAAGCGGTTGAAATGGCAGAACAAGAGGATAACAACGCACGATGAAAATCTTAAGTCTGCGCTTTAAAAACATTAACTCACTCAAAGGCGAATGGAAAATTAACTTTGATCAAGAGCCTTTTGTTAGCAATGGGCTATTTGCCATCACAGGCCCGACAGGTGCCGGTAAAACCACGCTCTTAGATGCAATTAGTTTAGCCTTATATCACAGAACGCCACGCTTAGATAAAGTAACCCAATCTCAAAATGAATTAATGACTCGTCACACTGCAGAATGTTTAGCTGAAGTGGAATTTGAAGTTAAAGGGGTTGCCTATCGGGCATTTTGGGAACAACGTCGTGCGAATTATAAAGAAGAGGGAAACTTACAAGCCCCACAGGCTGAGTTAGCAAAAATTAATCGTTTAGGCGGTGAAGATAAAGTTTTAGCCAATAAAATTAGCCAAGTAAAAGAAAAAATAATCTCGATCACCGGATTAGATTTCGATCGCTTCACTAAATCCATGTTGTTATCACAAGGGCAATTTGCTGCATTTCTCAACGCTGATGATAAATCTCGTGCAGAGCTACTTGAAGAGCTTACTGGTACAGATATCTATCGCCATATTTCACAAACAATTTTTAAACATTGGCGCGAAGAAGAGCAGGCTTTAAATACGCTAAAACAACAAGCTCAAATGATGGCATTATTGGATGCAACAACACGCCAAGAGCTATTAACACAACAAGCTAATATTCAAACACAAATAACAAGATTACAAAAAGAACAACAGGAATACCAAGTTGCTAAGCAATGGCAAGAAAAAGCGCTAGAAATTCAGCAACAACAACAATCAGCCCAAGCGGGACTCAATGAGGCTCAACAGGCATTAAATATTGCTCAACCCGATATTCAACGCTTAGAAAAAAATGAGCCAGCAGAAAAAATTCGCCCTCTTTATGATGAAAAAAATCGTCGTCTTACAGAGCAAAACTATTTAGCAACACAGTTAACAAGCTTAAAAACAGAAAAACAGGCTATTGAACAACAAAGCCTACCTATCAATAAAAAATTGGCAGACTTTCATGAACAATTAAAAACGCATCATGAGAAAAAACAGCACACTTTACAGTTAATTCGTGAGAAGGTACTGCCTTTAGATAATCAATTGGTGCTGTTACAACAAGAAATTAGTACTAATAACCAACACAAGCATAAATTAGAAAAAATATGCGCTGAATATCTGCAACATTCTCAGTTAGCCGAGAAAAAATTAATCACCACACAACAACAAGTTAATCAATTAAATAACGACTTAACACAACACGCCTATCATGCACAACTTGCAGAAAATCTACCCTTATGGCAACACTATTTTCAGCAATATAATGAAATATCAAGCCAATATCTTGCCAACCAAAAACGAGAAACAGCAGAGCAGGAAAAAGTCATAAGTTTGGAAAAAGCATTACAACAAGCTACCCAAACATTAGCCACCCAACAAGAGCAGCTTAATTTACAGCAACAGCAACTACAATCTTATCAAACACAATTGGAAGCGCGTCAAAAAGCAGACAAACCCGATGAAATAAAACCGCGATTACAACAAATTAATCTGCAAAAAAATGCATTGGCAAAAATTATAAATTTACACACTCAATTACAACGTAATGGCAAAGAGCAGCAACATTATCAAACTACATTGAGTGAAAATCAGCAAAAAATAGCGACTCTAACCCAAACGATTGCAGAAAATGATCTGGCACTAAAAGAGAAAGCACAACATCTTAAAGATTTAAATGACAACTATCTTTTGCTACAAAAAGTCGCCGAATATGAGCAAGAGCGCGCACGTTTACTGAAAGATAAACCTTGCCCTCTATGTGGCTCAACACAACATCCTTATGTAGAAACCTATCATGACATCAAACCAGATGAGACAAAGCTACGTTTAGAAGCATTACAACAGCAGGTGCATTCACTCACCGTCACCTTAGCCGAACAGCGAACCCAACTGGTAAACTATGGCTCACAAAATAGCACCTTGAGTGACAATATCGCTCAGTTAACCCAAGAGAATAGCGTACTGACCCAACAGTGGCAGACGTTAGCACAAGCACACCATTTACCGTTAGTTGATGATGCAGATAACTTACTGACATTAGAACAATCATTAAATCAGCAAGAGCTTATTCTCACAGAAAAACTTGACAGTTATCAGCAATTAGAAGCCCAAACACATCAAAAGAATACGCATTTTCTCAATGCAAAAGAGCAATTTAATCAACAACAACAATCGGTTAAGCAACAGCAAAATGATTTAGATTATTTGCAAAAAACAATCAAAACCTATCAGCAACAAAGCGAGCACTTGCACCAACAGCAACAACAATTAGCACAACATATTCAGTCAGCGATTGAAAAACAAGGCTATACACTCCCTGAATTTGAGCAGTTCACGCCATGGTTGGCGGCTCGTCAACAAGAGCACCAGCAATATCAAAGTCAGTTAAAAGAGCTTCAGCTATTACAACAAAGCCTACGTGAACAGCAAGTGACGCAAAATGAAAAAAAACGTTATTTAGCAGAAAAACAGGCTGAACTTGAGGCGCTATTAGCAAAATTAAGCCAACAACAGCACCAACAAACACAATGGCAGGATCAACGACAAGCCTTATTTGGTTCACAATCTGTAGAACAGGTACGTAGTGAACTTGATAAACATAGCCAATTTTTACAAACCCAGATTGAGCAATATACTCAAGAAAAAAACCAACTCGAAAACCGACTTAATCAATTAATTGGCCAATATCAAGAGAGTGAAAAAGCCCTACAACGAGCAATAACACAAGCACAACAAGCCACTGAACACTATCAACACGCGTTAAAAGAGAGTCTTTTTGCCGATGAAAATGACTTTTTAGCCTCTCTATTATCGGTAGAGGAAAGGACACGTCTGCAAGAGCAGCAAAAACAGCGACTTGATAAACTTTTACAAGAAAAAACGCGCCTTGAGACCCAAGAAAAAGCCTATCAACAACACTTATTACAACAACCATTACTCTCAATCCAATGTACTGCTGAGCAATGTAATATCCATTTAGACGACTTAGCAAAGCAACACAAAGCGTTGCAAGAAACACTATTTAGTCTGCAAATACAATTACGCCAAGATGATGAAAAACGGATAGAGCAACAAACACTATTAGCGCAAATAGCCAAACAGCAAGCGCATTATGATGATTGGAGCTATTTAAATGAGTTAGTTGGCTCTGCATCTGGTGATAAATTTAGTCGCTTTGCCCAAGGATTAACCCTCGACCATCTTATCTATCTGGCTAATCGTCGCTTAGAAAAACTACATGGCCGTTACTTTTTACAACGCAAAACGACAGGTAGCCTTGAATTACAGATTGCCGATACATGGCAAGCAGATGCTCTGCGCGATACACGTACACTTTCTGGTGGAGAAAGTTTTTTAGTCAGCTTATCCCTTGCCTTAGCGTTATCTGATTTAGTCAGTAATAAGACGCAAATTGAGTCACTCTTTTTAGATGAAGGCTTTGGCACTCTCGATCCTGATACACTAGATATTGCTTTAGATGCCTTAGATAGCCTTAATGCTTCTGGCAAAATTATTGGTGTGATCAGTCATGTTGAAGCGATGAAAGAGCGTATTCCTGTACAAATAAAAGTGAAAAAAGCGGGGGGTTTAGGAATAAGTCAGCTAGCACCTGAGTTTAGATATGGTAATAAGAGCAATGAAAATCAATCAGTTAAAGACTAGCTCTAATAATTTGATGTAAGTGGTTAAAATTTTTAGATATCAATAAATCACCCACAGCGTCTATAGTATGTGCATAGATTAGCTCAGGCTAAACAGCTTTAAACGCTTATATTTATCAAGGAGATAAGCATGTCTAACGCATTTACAGAATTAATGAAAAAACGTAGAACAATTTATCATTTAGGTAATCAACTGCCTATTAGCGAAGACAGAGTTGCTACGATCATCAAAGAAGCGGTTAAAGAAAGCCCTAGCGCATTTAACTCACAAACTTCTCGTGTTGTTGTTTTATTTGGTGAACAACACCAGAAATTATGGAATATCGTTAAAGATACTCTGAAAAAATTAGTCCCTGCGGATGCATTTAGCGCAACAGAAGCCAAAATTAATAGCTTTGCTGCCGGTGCAGGCTCCATCCTTTATTTTGAAGATACTGATATCGTTAAAGGGCTTCAAGAGCAGTTCCCACTGTATGCTGAAAACTTTCCTGTTTGGTCAGAGCAAGCCAGTGGTATGGCTCAGCTTTCTGTCTGGACTGCACTTGCGGCTGAAAATGTAGGGGCATCACTGCAACACTACAATCCAATTATTGATGATGAAGTTCACGCAACTTGGGATATTCCTCGCCATTGGAAATTAAGAGCACAAATGGTCTTTGGCTCTATCGAACAAGAAGCAAGTGAGAAAAATTATATTGAAGATGACGCTCGTTTTAAAATCTTCAAATAATAGACTTTAATATAGACATCTGATCCAAATACCCTCTTTTTATTTTCATTCCTTGCCCACAGCCTCTGTGGGCTTTTTTTTGCCCACGACAAATAAAAATTTTCATGAGAGCCTATATGTAATAAATACAGTTCCAGCTTATTGGCACCCCATGAGTAAAAAAACATAAAAAAAGAGCAAAGTGCGTAATGAATACAAAGGTAGGGATGGACCCTTTGTGTTCAACACTTTGCTCTCTTTATTTAGTTACGCACCTCTCGTAAGAGGTGCTATTTTCACAAGGCGTATGAAAATATGTTATTTACGAGTAATGTTGTTCGCTTTTGGTTGAGCAATAGGTGACTGCTCAGCAAAGTATTTCACTACTGCATCAACATCTGGCACGCTGTAAACCGGATCTTTACCTTCTTTCAGTACAGAGAAGTTACTACCACCTGTTGCTAAGTATTCATTTGCAACTACACGGTAATTCGCTTTCATATCCACAGGCTTACCATCAATACGCATTGATTCAACAATCACACGTTGTCCAACAGGTGCTTTGCTGTCCCATGTATATTGGAAATTACCCGATACCGCTAATACTTGTGGACGTGAACGATCCCACTGTTGCTCTAATAAGCGTTTGATCTGCTCACCCGTTAATGTTTGTGTTAACAGTACATTAGAGAATGGTTGTACGGTATAAATAGCGTTATAAGAAACATCACCACCCGTCATATCAGCACGAATACCGCCACTGTTCATTAAGGCGATTTGTGCGCCACCCATATCTTTTGGTTTTGCCGTATATAAATGGGCATCAGCAATAACTTGACCTAGACCCGATTCGCCTGCATCGTTAGTTTGCTTGGTTAAGTTACCTTCTAGTTTACCAATAATACGGTTCGCTAATGGTGTAGCAATTTTCTCGTAAGCTTCTAACAGTTTAGTGACAGCAGGATCTTTTTCATATTTGCGGTTATCAACCCAAATATTACGCGCTTCTACATCAACAACATCTTTCGTTGTTTTATCTAATTTCAGGTCGATACGCGTTAACATGGCGCCATTAGATTGTGCAGAAGTCACTGATCTACCGTTAATAGTACAGTTATAAGCTTGGTGAGTATGACCCGTTACAACAAAGTCAACCGCTGGATCTAATTGTTCAACCACACCAAGTACTTTACCTGTAATACCATTACATGCGTTGATATTTACTGGACCACCATCACGGCGCTGTGCAGCACCTTCGTGGATCAGAACACCAATCGCCTGTACACCTTGAGCTTGTAACTTAGGCACTAAAGCGTTGATTGTTTTTGCTTCATTGTGGAAGCTTAAACCTTCAGTTCCTTTTGGTGTCACGATAGCTGCAGTACCTTCTAAAGTTAAACCAATAAAGGCAACCGGAATACCATTGAACTCTTTAATCACATATTCAGGGAATAACGTTTTACCTGTTTCGTTAACAGTCACGTTAGCCGCTAAATATTGGAAATCAGCACCTTTAAATTCTGTAGGACCTTGACAACCTGTAACTGGATGGCAACCACCGTTTTGCTTACGCAGTAACTCACCCATACCTTTATCAAATTCATGGTTACCCACTGAAGTTGCTTCTAAACCTGCTAATGAAAGCGCTTCAATGGTTGGCTCATCATGGAACATTGAAGATAACAATGGGCTAGCACCAACCATATCACCGGCAGCTACCACAATATTATTTGGGTTATCTTTTTTCAGCTCTTTGACCAGCGTAGCCATATGCTCAATACCACCAGGCTTGTTTGGACCTGGTGCTTTTAATGCACCATGGAAGTCATTGAGTGCAATCACACGGACATCAACGACGTTCGCTTCGTCATAATTTTTAGCACAACCTGCTAATAAGACGGAGCTTACTGCAAGGGCTACGAGTTTATATTTATGGTTCATTTAAGTTTTATCCCTAGATCAATATTCACGTTTCGGACAATCAATCACTTCGAAATCTTTGCTATAACAAATATAGAATTCATCTCGATTAATTTGAATTTCTTTATCCTTCAATGATGGATTATTTTCTTTTAAGAACTTAATCAATTCACTATTTGAAGGGCGGCCTTCTGGTAACACTAATGCGTCAAATAACGCTTGTTGCTGACCAAAGAATGCTTCTGGCGTATCAAAGGCACAAACGCCATGTTTTTCCCATTCACCTTGCAATAAGTCGATACCCGGTGATGAACATAAGTAAGGTTTAATCGCTGAGTATTCTAATGGTGGTAAATCCCCTTTACATAAACGAGGATGCTTGCGTATGTCTTTCCAGTCACGGCATTCATCCCATGATTTACCATCGCAGGTTTCAGCCCATAGCCCATGAACAATCCAGCCAAATTTATTATCTGAGAAACACTGGATTTCAAATTTATCGAATTCGCGTTTAGCACGCTCTTTTTCGTTATCGTTATTTAAACGCTTAATATTATTTTTTTTATAATCACAAAAAGCCGGTGAGTAATTAATGGCTAATTTAAAGTAATCTGTTGATGCTTTACTATTTTGACCATAACGATCATTTGTCGCAATATAGTCATAATTGGCAGTAGGTGCATCAGGTAAAATACAAGATACGCCTTCAACTAATTTTGCTTGCGGTTTTAATGGTTGTTTAACTTCAGGTGCTTGTGTCACACAACCCGCTAAAATAACAGCTAAAATAGCAGGTAATAGCTTTATAAAGCGCATAAAATCCCCTTAAAGAGCAATAACTGCACTCTTTCACGCCAAAACATGAGAACGACCTGCCCGAATGGACAGGTCTATAAGATTATTTCTTCTCAGTTAGGTCGATTTTGTAAATTGCAAAACCGATATCGTCATTTTCCACAAAGGTCATTGGATACTGAGCAAAATCTTTAATAAAGTTAGCGGCTTTTTCACTTGGTGAAGTTTCAAAGCGAACATCTAATTGTTTATCTGTCTTAATCGGTAAGAAAGACCAATTATTCGCAGCTTTTGTTGCAACTTCGCCATTTTCTTTCGTTTGCTTAGCAATATAAGAAGCTAAGATTGCACGGTTTTCATCTGGTGATGCAAAGGCGATATTGCTTTCACCTGTACCCGCAAATTTACCACCGTATCCACGATAGTTATTGGTTGCAATTAAGAAAGTTGCTTTAGGATCGATAGGTTTGCCTTGGTAAGTGACATTTTTGATACGGTTTGCATCTTTATTGACAACTTGGCAATCAACGTCATATTTAGCAGGCTGAGTTAAATCAACTTTATATTCTACGCCACTGATAGTGTCGAAGTTATAAGTACGGAAACCATCCCAGTTGATTAAGTATTGTGGTTTGGTTGAGTTAGGATCAACTTGGTTCCACATACCCGCTGAACATTCTAACCACTCAACAACATCTGCACCGGTCGCTTTTACAACCACTAATGTATTTGGATACAGATATAAGTCTGCTGCGTTACGGAATGTTAAGTCACCCTTTTCTACTTCAACGAAGTCTGCAGGTGCATTTTTACGTCCGCCGGCTTTAAATGGTGCTGCAGCACCTAATACTGGCAGGCCGTCTAAGTTCGGATCACCTTGAATAAAGTGTTTAGTATAATCAACTTGTGCATCGTTAACGATTTGTACCGTTGGATCACTTTGTACTAAAGCTAAGAAGCTATACATATTAGCTGACGCTTTACCAATATGTTTTCCGACGAAATCACGGGTACCTTGGTGTGCTTTTTCAATAATTTGCGCTAACTCGGCATCACGTTCAACTAATGCTTTTTTGTTTGCTTTATCAAAGATAGGACGCGCTTCACCTGTTGCTTGGGTCATCACCCATTTGCCGCTGTCGTTATTGATAACCATATCGACAACACCTAAGTGATCACCCCATTGGCCTGGCATTACTGCTGGAACACCATTTACAGTGCCTTTAGCAACATCAACACCTTTAATGCCTTCAAATTCTTTACTTGGGAATACGCCGTGAGCATGACCAAACATAATAGCGTTAATGCCATCAACTTCACTCAGATAATAGACTGAGTTTTCAGCCATAGCTTTATAAGGCTCAGAAGAAAAACCAGAGTGAGGGATAGCCACAATCAGATCCGCACCCTCTTTTTTCATTTGAGGAACGAATTTTTTCGCTGTTTCTGTAATATCATTGACAACGACTTTTCCATCCAGATTGGCTTTATCCCAGATTAAAATCTGTGGTGGTACAAAGCCGATATAACCAATCTTGATAGTGTGCTCTTTGCCATCACGATCTTTTACTGGTGTATCAACAATGATATAAGGTGTGAAATAGTTTTTGCCTGTTTTCGCATCCATGATATTGGCATTGATATATGGGAATTCAGCGCCCGCAATGGCTTTTTTCAGGTAATCTAAACCATAGTTAAATTCATGATTACCAAAGTTACCTACGGTATACCCCATGGTATTCATTAACTGGTGCGCTGGATGAGCTTCCCCTTTCTCTAAGCCTTTAGCTGCTTGATAGTCAGCCAGTGGACTACCTTGGATCAAGTCACCGTTATCCACTAAAATCGCATTGGTTGCTTCAGCTTTCGCGGCTTTAATTAAATTCGCCGTACGAACATAACCAAACTGTTCTGTTGGTTTGTCTTTGAAGTAGTCAAAGTCGATTAAGTTACTGTGAACATCCGAAGTCTCCATAATACGGAGATCGACTGTCGCAGCATTCACATTGAATGCGACCAACATTGCTAATGTTGAGATTTTCAACACATTCTTAACCATTACACACCCCTTATATATTGGTTAACAGGAGAGCACAGTTGCTCTCCTTTTATTACTTCTGTCAAACAATACTTGCTTTGATAAAACTAGAAGTACAGACGCATACCAGTTTCAAAGATATATTGTTTTTTATCTTCATAAGCTGGGTTTTCGCTACGAGCATCATCATATGCCATTTCAGCGAATAAACGTAAGTTGTTGTATTTAGATACCGCAAAACGTTTATCTACACCCACAGTATAGGTTTCTTTTTTGTAGTTGAAAGTGTTAGCATCGCCATCACGCAGGTAATAACCCGCATACATACCACTTTCGATACGATCCCAGTGCCATTTCACACCAACACCATATAAATTCGCTTTCCAATCGCCTTTAACTGAGTTCCATCTGTAATCTTTTTCTGAGGCATTGCTCGCTAAAGTTAAGCCTGAGTTTTTCCCACGAGATTGACCATAGTCGATACCGATAGAGAATTCGCGACCAGGGAAGAAGTATTCTGCACCGAATGCTAAGATACTATTTTCTGGTGTTTTACCTCGAACCGTACTTTTACTGCTATGGGTTGCTTCACCTTTAGCTGCAGAATAACCCGCATCAAACTCTAAACCGAAGGTTGATTTATAAAAACCAACAATGGAGTAAGCACGAGTAATATCACCGGTAGTACGAGTATTATCATCCCCAGTTTTACCCGTTATCGTACCTGCAAGCTTAAACCCTTCATAACGGTTTGTTTCAATAAAGATAGTTTGTGGTAAACGAGTCATAAAGTTGTTTTTACCAACCCCTTTACCATCAGCATAACCATTGCTATAACCCACAGCGCGGCCTAATACATCACTAAAGTAAAATACCCCTGTATTACCATAGCCGTAGCTTGATTTTTTTACCCAGTCAATCGGGATATAAGTACGACCAAATTGGATTTGTCCATAATCGCGATGAGAAAAACCAACATAGCCTACACGGTTATACATCTCAAAATTAGATTTAGGGTTATCACTATTGGTTTTTTGAGTATCTGAACCCCACTCTAATTTACCAAACACTTTGATATCGTTAGTCAGTTCATGGGAACCAAAGAAACCGATACGGCTACCATCATCATTCATTTTCATTTCATGATTTTGGCTAGTCACTTGCGTTTTTAAACGGAACTGACCGTTAACATCAAAACGTGTACCTTTATCGTTGTACACATTTACTGCGTTTGCAGATCCCGACAGAACCAATAAACCTACCAGCGCTGCTAAAGGCTTTAAGCTTTTCATGATTAAAATACCCATCTATTTTCTATAGTTTTATGATTTTCTTTCTAAGGTTAAAAATAATACCGCCGTCTATGATTAACCCTGATTTCAGTTCAAAGAGCCGCCGCCACGGATCTCAAACAAGAAAATCGCTTTTACAACCGTTCATTTTTATAACTGCTATTATTACTCTACTTAATTTTCTTACAGGCTTTAATTTCCTTGACACAGAGATATTCACCAATAAGACACAAAAATAATGTCCTCATTACTATTTAAATAAGGGCATTGCTTTTATTTCTATCCACAAATCGAGTAGAGCATTGAATTTTCGCTGGCATGTTACTCAAAAAAAAGCCTAACTTTCGTGATATAGCCCACAATTACATCAAAGTATATTTTCATGGTTACATACCTAAGTGATGAGCTTCACAATTAAGCTTAAAGATACGTATTTTTTGAACTTAATCAACTTTTTCAAAATACCATTTTTTAATTTTTCTTTTATATTTCATTTTGTTACATAGCTAATGTTTTTGCTAATAAAAAAATTTACCTTGCTATTTAATATATTTAAAAGGACGTATTATTTTTAACCACTAAATAAATAACCCTAAAGATTTAAATATTATTATCTCAATTTTATAATTTTCTATTTTTATATTTACTTGTTATTTAAATAAGCTTAAAAATAAATTTAACTACAATTTAACTCGCAGTAATGAATGACCTACACACTTTATAAGGATAATTAACTAAAAATATTAACCAAGATAGGACAAGAGTAAGGTTTAATTACAATCTCTAATCAATGTTTGTTTATGAACTACGGATTCTATTAATCATAACTAAAGCTAAACTATAACCATAGTTAACATAAAAAGGCTATTTATGCGTTTTTGTCAATTTTCCGCAAAAAAATATTTATATTTGTGATTTAGATCACCATCATTACCATGAAAAACAACCTGTTACTTTTTCTTAAAACTGTGATAAAAATCACACCCAATCGTCAAGATAAATTTTCTTTTGTAAATTAATGCAGAGATAAATCTGAAAGTGTTGCAAAGAAAGCGTTCAAAAATAGGATAAAAACTCAACTACGTGATAATTATCACATTACGACAATTCTTGAGATTTAGATTATCTCCCCCGTAAAACGATAAGTTAATTAGCAGCAAATAAGAATAAAACTCATTTTCATAAAGTAATTTTACTAATTATTCGATTCAGCTTGAGCACTGTTTTTATACTGTGAGCCGATAATAAATTTCTTTTAAAGGATATTACCTTTTAGATACTGCTAACATTCAGTATCATATTGCTGTTAATCATGATTAAGGGGAATGTCAGATGCTGTGGTTTAAAAATATTTTGGTCTATCGCTTAAATAAAGAGATAGCGCTGTCAATGGATGAGTTAGAACAACAGCTGGCTTCATTAGCATTCACCCCTTGTAGTAGCCAAGATATGACCAAAACGGGTTGGGTTTCACCTATGGGTGATCGTGGCGAAGCACTTATCCATGTTGCAGGTAAACAAGTCATGATGTGCGCACGGAAAGAAGATAAGATCCTCCCCGCCACCGTCATTAAGCAAGCGCTACAAGATAAAGTTGAAAAGTTAGAGGGTGAACAAGGTCGTAAATTAAAGAAAACCGAAAAAGCGACATTAAAAGATGAAGTTGTCCACACGTTACTTCCTCGCGCATTTAGCAAGTTCTCACAAACCTTTATTTGGTTAGATTTAGATAAGCAATTAGTGATTGTTGATTCAGGTAGTGCAAAACGTGCCGAAGATAATTTAGCCTTATTGCGTAAAACATTAGGTTCGCTACCCGTGGTGCCACTCAATTTTAATGAGTCTGTCGAATCAAAAATGACACAATGGGTTCGTTCCGGTGAACTCCCTGCTGGTTTTACATTAATGGATGAAGCCGAGCTTAAAGCGGTATTAGAAGAAGGTGGCGTGATACGTTGTAAGAAACAAGAGCTTGTCTCTGATGAAATTGCCACTCATATTGAAGCCGGTAAGTTTGTCACCAAGCTTTCTCTTGATTGGGAAGATCGCCTGCAATTCATGCTTTGTGATGATGGTTCTATCAAGCGCATTAAATTTAGTGATACCTTACGTGAGCAAAACGATGATATTGATAAAGCCGATTTTGCCCAGCGTTTTGATGCCGATTTTGTCTTAATGACAGGTGAACTAAGCGCGCTAATTGAAAGGGTTACCGAAGTACTTGGTGGTGAAGCCGAGTAATTTTATCACCCGATATCATAGTACAAAAAACAGCCTATCTCACGCTATGATCAGGCTGTTTTTTATCAATTATTCCGCCGCTATTTTTGAATTAAATAGCGTATTGTCGGCCCATCTTGCTGAATATCTAATACGGTATAACCGTAGTTTTTCGCATCTAAGGGAATATTATTAATAGACTGAGGACAATCGCTTACCACTTCAAGGATCTCACCTTTTTTCAGTGACGGCATCGCTTCTAATGTTGCCACCGCAGGATAAGGACAAGGCTCACCGACCATATCAAGACGATAATCTGGCACTATGGTTTTTTTCTCGTTCATGCGATTTCCTTATTAATTTGTGTTGAAAGCGCTTGCGCTTGTTGCGCTCTTTTGCGGAAGAAATGTTTTTCCCACCAAAGTAGTAATATAAAAGAGAGACCAAGTAGCAGGTAGGTGATGGCTAATCCACCAACTGGACCAAAGGTATCTAATAGGTTGATTTTATCGTAGTCGGTAGCCAGTACCGCAGAAAAATCATCCCAATAGTACGCCAGTATTGTTGAACCAATCACGTTACCTAAACCTACCCACCAAAAGTGGATCTGCCCTTCAACTGCACGATACATCCAGCCTGTTTCACAACCACCAGCAAGCACGATACCAAAACCAAACAACAAACCACCAATAACTGCATTAGGACCGGCCCACATAATTTTCGGTGCAGCACCTAATTGTACATAGCTAAAAATACCCACTGCACTTACCGCCATACCGATAATAATCGCTTTCGCCATATGCGTTCTACCGGTTATCCATAAGTCACGAAATGCGGAAGTAAAACAGATTTGCGCACGTTCAATTAAGATCCCAAAGCCAATTCCCCCCAGCATAGCAAAGCCGAGTTTGGGTGAATCAAATAGAATGATTAATGACCATGCGATCATGGCAAAAAAGATAACCATCCCCAATCGAAAGCGACGTTTTGCACGTTGTTTATCTTGCGTAATAGGTGATGCTTTACTGACTTTTTGCAGTTTTACCGGTATACGAAATAGTGGCATTAATGAAAGTTTGGCACCAAAATAAGAGCCAATAGCAGTAGCAACAGCAAAGAACCAAGCATGCAATGAAAATTGAGGAATACCGGTAAAGAATGCCGCGAGGTTACACCCCATAGCTAAACGAGCACCAAATCCGGCAATAATACCGCCCAAAACGGCCTGAAGAATACGCACTTTATGCTGAGGATGACGAAGTTTGACATTATTGGCCCAAAGTGCTGCCATAATACAACCACCAAACATCCCAATAATCATTACCCCATCAATACGAGTGAGTGGTGTCCCTTCAAGACCAATGATTTTAAAGTAACCCCATTCTTCTGGATGCGCACCAAACCATTGCATCACATGACCGCCCCAGCGAGTAAACTCACCAGTAACTGCCCAGAAAGTGCCGGTTAAACCAAAGTAGTAAGTAGATAAGATACCTGCTGCAATAACCGCCGGAAGAGGCTTCCAGAAACGGATCAGGTATTGAGATTTAAATTCTGACCAAGACATGTTTTTCCCTAGAACTTACCCCCACGAGAGACCCTCTCCACGCAGTAGGATTGGTCGAACATGTTACTCCAAAAATATTTTTATCAAAGGATCAGAATTAAGATAAATGACAGAAGTTTGCGTTATAACAAACTTCTGTAACAGAGAAATAACTTATGAGTATTTAAAAGATCAGTTGAGTGATTTGATTTAATTAACAAATACGGGGTAATGGCTCGTTATAAGGGAGATCTAAAATACGACTTGTGCCAAAAATTCCCGTTAAACGAATATAACGCTCTTCAGTTACTTCACCAATGGTACAAGCATCTTGACCTAAAGTATGTTGATGCAAAGCCTCAAGAACTTGTTTTTCTGCTTGCGGTGACACGACTAATACAATTTTACCTTCGTTAGCAAAATTGAGTGCTTCCAGCCCTAATAATTCACACACACCACGTACAGACTGTTTCATTGGCAGTTTGTTTTCATATACATTCATGCCACAGCCACAGACTTGAGAAAACTCATGTAAAATAGCGGTCACGCCACCACGAGTTGCATCACGTAATGCACGAATACCGTCAATTTGACGTAAAGGCGCGATCATTGGTTCAAGCACGGCACAGTCACTTTGCAGATCAGCTTCCAATCCTAAATTTTCACGTAAATTTAAGATAGTGGCACCATGATCGCCTATTGTACCGCTGACGATGATCTTATCGCCGGCTTTAATGTGACTTGCTGCCCAATCAATTTTACTTGGGATCACCCCAATACCCGCAGTATTAATGAAGATCTTATCCGCAGCACCACGAGGAACCACTTTGGTATCCCCCGTTACAATCTGAATACCTGCTTGTTGTGCGGCTTTTGCCATCGCCATCACCAATGTTTCTAGCGTTTCAAAAGCAAGTCCCTCTTCTAAAATAAAACCACAAGAGAGATAGCGAGGTACAGCTCCACCTACAGAAAGATCGTTCGCGGTTCCGCAAACAGATAATTTACCAATATTTCCACCTGGGAAAATGATCGGATCAATCACATAACTGTCGGTACTAAATGCCAGACGATCGCCCTGTGCTGTGAGATCGGCTAATGCAATACGAGCCTGATCTTCTTTTTCATTCAATAATGGATTATCGAATGCTTTCAAAAATAGCCCTTCGATAAGTTGTTGCATACCTTGCCCACCATTTCCTTGAGCTAAGGTGATTTCATCAGGTTGTTTCATATATTACCTTCACGGCGATACTGATAATAAGCCGCACATGCACCTTCTGATGACACCATTAAGGCACCTAATGCCGTTTCTGGTGTACAACTTTTACCAAATAATGGGCAATCAGAAGGTTTGCATCGTCCGGTTAATACATCGCCACAGCGTGATTGTGGATTATCAGCCACTTGTTGTGGTGCTGGTGTAAAACGTCGTTCAGCGTCAAACTCAGCATAAGCGGGTGTTAGTTGAATACCAGACATAGGGATCTCCCCAAGTCCACGCCATTCACTGCTCTCTTTTAGCATAAAAACATCTTTCAATGCTTTTTGCGCAAGTTTATTGCCTTCATTAGGGACAATACGACTATATTGATTTTCAATACTCAAAACATAATCTGCATTCTCAGCTTTTGCTTTAAGCTGTTTTACTACCATCAGTATAGCTTGTAATAAATCCAACGGTTCAAACCCTGTCACCACAAAGGGTTTTTCAAATTCATCACATAAAGGTTGATAAGGCGTGCAGCCAATCACCATACTGACATGACCGGGAGCAATAAAACCATCAATACGTACATCTTCTTGCTCTAATAAGCAACGTAAAGTCGGTACGATAGTAATGTGCTGACAAAATAGCGAAAAATTTTTCAGTCCACGTAATTTTGCTTGTTGCAGCGTCATCGCCGTACTTGGCATGGTAGTTTCAAAACCTAAGCCAAAAAATACCACTTGTTTATCAGGGTTATCTTGCGCAATTTTTAATGAATCAAGCGGTGAATAAACAATACGGATATCACTACCGCGACGACGAGCATCAAGCATTGAACCATGACGACCGGGCACCCGCATCGCATCACCGAAAGTACAGAAAATGACCTCTGGACGGGCTGCAATTTCTAAGCAAGCATCAATGCGCCCCATAGGTAACACACATACCGGGCAACCGGGACCATGAACAAACTCAATCTCTTGTGGTAATAAGCGGTCGAGACCAAATTTAAAAATGGCATGCGTATGTCCGCCACACACTTCCATAATCTGTAATGGGCGAGTGATGGGATGAGGCCATTGTGAAATAGTTTCACGTATTTGAGCTAATAATGCTTTGGCCAATTCGGGATCACGAAATTCATCAACGTATTGCATCATCAGCCTCTTCAAGGGTAACACCATATACATGTTGTAATGCATCCAGAGTATCTTGAGCTTCTTGTTCATCAAGAATACTCATGGCAAATCCAACATGAATAAGCACCCACTTATCTAATAACTCTGACGGGTCACCCTCACAAACCATAGAGATATTGACGGCACGTTTTACGCCACTGACTTCAGCATAAGCGAGTTGGTGGACATCATCGCCCACCTCAACTATCTTGGCAGGAACACCTAAGCACATAAACGGCTCTCCAACCAAGCTAACCACTCTTCCATACCTTCGCCAGTTGTCGCAGATAATGCAATGATCTCAATATTAGGATTGACGCGACGCGCTGATTCAATGCACGCTTGCACATCAATATTAAGATGTGGCACTAAATCAATTTTATTGATAATCATCAGATCTGCAGCGGCAAACATATGCGGATATTTTAATGGTTTATCTTCCCCTTCCGTTACCGAAAGGATAGCCACTTTATGTTTTTCACCCAGATCAAAACTGGCAGGGCAAACCAGGTTGCCAACATTTTCAATAAAGAGAATACTGTTGTCTTTTAAACCTAATTGATGGGTAGCATCATGCACCATTTGTGCATCAAGGTGACAACCTTTACCCGTATTGACTTGAATAGCAGCAACCCCGGTTTCACGAATACGATCAGCATCATTCGTCGTTTGCTGATCACCTTCAATCACCGCACAAGGTACACGTTGCGTTAGCTGTTTTAACGTTTGAGTTAGCAACGTTGTTTTACCGGAGCCGGGACTTGAAACTAAATTCAGCGCCAATACATTTTGCTGGGCAAAATGTTCACGATTATGAACGGCAATTCGATTATTTTTATCCAGTACATCCATCTCAATTTTTAACATTCGTTTTTGGCTAATTCCGGGAGCATGAGTACCAGCTTCCCCTTGCCCATAATGCATGTTGTCATTATCAATAACTGGACTAAATTGTTCTTCGTGTTCATGGCTATGTTCGTGAGCATGGCTATGTTCATGTTCATGGCTATGAGTATGTTCATGAGAATGTGCATGATGATCGTCATGCCCATGATGATGCTCATGGAACACTTGGGCTTCATTTTGCTGTGCATCATGATAAAAATGGAGATGAACATCGCCACTATTATGGTAATGGTGATGATGAATAATGATAGGCTGACCATGAGTTTCGTAATTGTGCTTATGCTTTTGCTCAGACTTATCAATATATTTATGAACAGTATTCGCTGGAGTAGCATTGTGTTCATGATGATGATCATGCCCATGATGATGGTGATGACCGTGATGGTGATGACCATGGTCGTGATGATCATGGTCGTGATGATCATGGTCGTGAGAGTGATGGTGGTGATCGTGTGAATGAGGCGCTACGCCTTCAATACTGACATTACCTTCACCACAACCGCAAGTGCTACACATATTCTGACTCCTGACTATTCAATAAGAAGAATTTGACTCGGTGTCGCGTAAACGTTCTACATTATGATCTTAACTGACCACGAAACAGGGAACGCCGACTTAAATCAACTTCTGTGACGGATTGTGTCTGAACAGGAAGAGAAAGAGCCATTTTTGCACTGTTTTCTGCTAACTCAACCGCCTGCTCACCTTGTAAATGGCGATCAAGTGGCGACATTAATGAACAAGCCAGATATTGAGCACCATTAGCAAGTTCACCAACGACAAATTTAACCTGACCACAAGGAAGCGCTAAGGCGATACGCTCACCAATTTTACGTCTTGGCCACTCTTGTGATGGCCCGGGCAACACAATAAGCTCTAGCATCCAAGGCGTTAAAATTGTTCCAATCCATTGCTTTTCAAATAAAGTAAATCCCCCTGCTTTTACGGGAATATTTTCTCTGTAAAAAGGCAATGCTTGCATCTCTTTTTTGGCAATCTCTCGAAAACTGCTTTCAAGTAATTCAATAGGTGGTTCATCGTATCCCGTGATATCCCAATTTAATTCACTCATGCTGTTACCTCTTTAGGGGTTACGGTGATCCCATGTTCACGCAAAATATTAACCACTTGTTCAAGTGCTATTTCCATCGATTGCTGACCAATATCTGACAATGACATACTTGGCGCTAATGAAGCAGGTTCAATACCCACTAAAATCAGTTTGCGAGGAAATTCATCAGTCATACGTAAAGCCATTAATACATCCGATAGCCCGAGTTGATGCGGTGAAATTTTCTGGGTAAATAATGCGGGTACATCATCATCATGTAATACAAAGATACTGCCCGGCTCGTGCTGGCTTCTTACTGCATCAGCAACAATCAATAAATCTCTTGCGGCAATATCTTGCAAAATTTCCATGCCTGATGTGCCACCATCAATAACATCGACGTTCTCCGGTAAAGAGAAGCGCTCTTCGAGCGCTTCTACGATACGAACACCAATGCCTTCATCGCTTAGTAATAAATTACCAATACCTAAGACAAGTGTACGCATTACAATACCTTCACCTTACTTAATTCTTTACCTGTTAAATCAACCATATGCACAGCACAAGCCATACATGGATCGAAAGAGTGAATGGTTCTTACCACTTCCAGTGGTTTGTTAGGATCAGCCACAGGCGTTCCCACTAGTGATAACTCATAAGGACCCGGTTCATCATTAAAGTTACGAGGACCCGCATTCCATGTTGAAGGAACAACTGCCTGATAGTTTGTGATTTTGCCATCTTTAAAGACTATCCAGTGAGATAGCATACCGCGCGAAGCCTCTTCAAAACCGACGCCACGATACTCTTTACCCGGCTCAAACTCAGGTTTAATAAAGGAAGCCGTATCTCCACGGCCAATATTATCAACCAGTGATTGCCATAAGAAGTTAAGCGAATCTTGTAATACACAAGCATGAACAGTACGACCAATAATGCGTCCCCAAGTTGACTCTAACTGCTCTGTCACCAAGGTTTGACCGGTTAATTTGGTGTAGATCTGATTAACTTCGTTATAGTGTTTTACTGTGCCTTCATGTTTACCCGCTAAACCACACACTAACCATGCTAAAGTACCTACTTCTACAGGTTTGCCGTAAAATGTGGGTGACTTAACCCATGAGTATTTATTATTTTCATCCCAACCGGTGTATTTAGGACGAGTTAAACCTTCCCATGGTTTTAATGGTTCATCATCTTCATACCATGCGTGTTTACCACTCTCTTCGATGCCGTCTTTCAGGTTTTGATCTTTCCAATCTTTAATTGGACGATAAGTAGAAAAATCAACGCCTTCCATATAGCCACCTGAGAGTAAAAACTCAGTATTATTGCCATTAATAGGCAATTCAGGCACAGATAAGTAGTAATTAGCCCCTTTACCGATTTTTAACCACTCTGGATAATAAGCAGCAAAAATAGCAGTATCCACTTTATAAACTTGTTCAATAAAATCACCCAAGTTATCAATAAAGTGTTTTACATACATTAAACGTTCTAAATTGAGAACATTCGGTGCATCAAGGTTAATTGGGTTAGCAACACCGCCCACTGCTAAGTTTTGAATATGCGGAGTTTTACCCCCTAACACGGCCACAATGCGGTTTGCATCGCGCTGGCATTCCAATGCTTGTAGATAGTGAGCTACCGCAATCAAGTTCACTTCAGGAGGTAATTTCATGGCTGAGTGACCCCAGTAACCATTGGCGAAAATACCTAACTGACCGCTATCAACCAGATCTTGAATTTTCTTCTGCACTTTTCTGAACTCTTCAGCAGAGTTCAGTTGCCATTGAGAAACCCCTTTAAGCATCGCTGAGGCTTTTTCAGGATCTGCCTGTAATGCAGCCGTAATATCAACCCAATCCATCGCAGACAACTGATAGAAATGGACGATATGGTCATGAATAATGTGAGAAGCCAGAATTAAGTTACGGATATACTGAGCATTAACCGGAATATCCATCCCTAAGGCATCTTCTACAGCACGTACTGAGGCTATTGCGTGAACCGTTGTACAAACACCACAAATGCGTTGCACAATAATCCATGCATCACGAGGATCGCTTCCTTTTAGGATCTCCTCCATTCCACGCCACATAGTACCGGAAGACCAAGCTTTAACGACTTTTCCGTTATCGATTTCACAGTCGACGCGTAAATGCCCTTCAATACGGGTAATAGGATCAATAGTAATGCGTTGGCTCATGATTTAACCTCAGCCTTTTTTAATTGTATATTTGACTCTGTTTGTGCTGGTAGTACCGGCAGTAAACGGATAATAAGAATGTAAGCAGTAACTTCGAATGCAACGAAGCCAATAGAAATCAACAACTCACTTGCAGTTGGGAAATAGTGATAACCGTTGCCTGGGTTATAAGCGACTAATGAATAGTTCATACGCCACATTGCCGCACCCACTAACATAAATAATGCGCAGACAAATAACATTCTTGGGCTACGACGATTATTTTTCAGGTGCATCAATACCAGAGGAATAAACAACAAGGCACTTTCTGCAAGGAATAACCAAGAGAACATATCCCCTTTAGCGATATAACTCAGCTTACCGTTCCAAATCACTTCACCCCAACGTAATACCAAGAAGGTGATCAGAAGTACTTCTATGATTTTAGTTAACTTGGTAAATAGCGGTGTTTCATCGTCATTAATAGTACGGCTCGCTTTTAATAAAGAACCTTCAAAAATAACAATAGTGAAACCGAGGATAAAGGCGGTTAATAAAGAGAACAGCGGTAGCATTTCATAAGATTGCCACAGAGGATGCACCTTCCAACCTGCCGAAATCATTAATGATCCCATGGAGGATTGGTGCATGGTTGGCAATAAGGCGCCTAGACCAATAATAAAGAACATCGCTTTATTAAGGCGTCTTAACGAAACTTTCCAACCTAAACGTTCCAGTAGTGCAGGTAAAAACTCTAATGCCATCACCATAATGTAGATGGTCATACAAGTTGCTGTTTCAAACAACACGGAGTTAACGTTAAAGTATTGAGGCATAAAGAAGTGAGGCATGTTCCAGTAACGACCAATATCGATTGCAATGGATAATCCACCTAACGAATAGCCGAACAAGCTCGCTAATAATGCAGGACGTACTAAGGGATGAAATTCACCTTTATTACAAACATAAACAGCCCATGCCAGTGCCCAACCACCACACGCAAAGCCTGTTCCGATAAGTAAGTCAAAGGCTATCCAAATACCCCAAGGATAACCGCCATTTAGATCGGAAACATCCCCAAGACCCAATACCAAACGCTTACCAATAAGAATAAAACCAAGCACAGCAAGCGGTAAAAACACTCTAACAGCTAAAGTAAATAACTTACCGCCAAGTGGACGAGGATCATGACTCGACATCGTTATCCTCCTTATGGTGTTCCTGCTCTTGTTTTTTACTATTACGGTTAACCAAATAAGTAATGCCCGCAAGCGCTGCTATTGGTAAAACCATACCTTTATACAGCGTATGTTGAATATGTTCAGAACGCGCACCCGTTGATAATGGAGCCACTTCTGGCATACCTAGGTTTTCAAAAGGCACCGCGGAAAGTACCATCACCTGCGTACCACCACCTTCAAACTCACCATAGATATGATCTTGATATTCTGGGATCTTATGTAGATAAGTATCGCCACCATTAATGGTTTGGCGTGGATAGTGATATTCTTCACCCGCTTTTTTCGCTAACCGGCGTTTTGCTTCTTCAAGCAACTCTTCACGAGTACCAAAAATCACAGCACCTGTTGGACAAACCTCAACACAGCCGGGTAATAAGCCTTTATCTAAGCGCTCTACCCCTTTTTGGTTACATAGTTCACATTTATAAAGCTTACCGAAGGGATCATCATAATCGTATTTAGGAATGTTATAAGGACAACCCACCATACAGTAACGACAACCTGTACAGATATCTGCATGATAATGCACAATACCGGTTTTCGGATCTTTGGTTAACGCTGAAACAGGACACACAGAAACACAGTTAGCATCAACGCAATGCATACATTGTTTCTTAATAAAGGCATAACCGTTTTCCAGTTGATCTTTATTTTCACCTGTTCCATCACGCCAAATTTGAATAATGTTATTTGTGTAAGGACTTAGTTTGTCATTGTTTGACCAGATCGGATCACCATTAGCATAAGTATCACCACGCTCCATGGGTTCCGGATGATTAATTTCCTGACATTTTGTCACACATGCTTGACAGCCTACACAGAGTGTAGAGTCATAGAGCATACCGAGAGCCCCAGGAATTGGAGGACGGTTCTGCGCCGCAGCATGACTCGCAGTGGGTGCCATTCCCGCAAGGAGAACCCCACCTGATGCCAGCTTAAAGAAATGACGCCTATTCACCGTTTATCCTCCTGTGAGGCTCCTGTGGTATTTTTGTCACGGCCTAATTGACGCACAGCCATCACACTTACCCCAGCAACAGCACCAACAACTGCACCTAATAAGCCCGCTGCACCATAAGAAACACCACCACCTTCTTTGGCGTTAACATCGGGTACTTGTGCTTTTGGTGTTGGCTGATAAACATTCGCAAGTTGGAAAATACCTTTCGTAAATCCGACACCCTCTTCATTACAGCCATAGCAAGGGTGACCAATACCAACAGGCCAAATTCCTCCACCAATATCGCAAAACTCTAATGTTGGGCAGTTACCGTAAGTTTCAGGTCCTTTACAACCTAAATGGTATAAGCACCAGCCTTGGCGGTGTCCTTCATCACCAAATTCTTTAGCAAAACGACCCGCATCAAAATGAGGACGGCGTTCACAGTTTTCATGTATTAGACGCTCATATGCAAATAGCGGTCTGTTTTTGCTATCTAACTTAGGTAATGAATTAAAGGTAATAATATGTGCAACTGTAGCTAAGAAGTTATGTGGGTTTGGTGGACACCCTGGAATATTGATAACTGTTTTACCCGGTAAAATAGCTTCCAGTGATTTAGCGCCTGTAGGGTTACCTCCAGAAGCTGGCACACCACCCCATGCAGAACAAGAACCGATAGCAATAATTGCCGCCGCACCTTCAGCAGCTTCTTTGATATGCTCAAGAATAGGTTTGCCTGCCACCATACAGTAAATACCGCCATCTTTGTCAGGGATAGAACCGTCGACAACAAGGACGTATTTACCTTTGTATTTCTCCATCGCATTATGTTTGTTTTCTTCTGCTTGATAACCAAAAGCGGAAGAGAGCACTTCGTGATATTCAAGTGCGATAACATCCAGAACAAGGTTTTCAAGTGTTGGGTGAGTCGCACGTAATAAAGATTCCGTACAACCTGTACACTCTTGAGCACCAATCCAAATAACAGGTGGACGTTCAGGTGATGTCATTGCTTGTGACATTTGCGCGGCTGCTTTGCCGCTTAATCCCATGGTAGCTGATAACGCTGCGCACAATTTCATAAAATCGCGTCGGTTAATACCATGTTGGGAAAAAACATTATTCCCCAAGGCCATATATCTCTCCTGATATGATGATTTTTAATTGGAATAATTTTAAAACACCGCCTTTTTAACACTCCGACACAATAATGACTTGATCATTATCAAGCGATAATTCATTAAAAAATAAATTATTCTTTTATGCGAGAAAAAACGTTTCAGCTATTTAATGTTTAAGATGGATTTTTAATATATATGGTCAATTTAAAATTAATTATTCTTTATATAGTAATGATAAAATAAGTAGTAATAATTCTTATTATCAAAAAATGAGCTAATTAAAAATAATACAAATCATTTAAAATCAAATAGATACAAAAAACACAAAAAACAATCAATTTATAAGACAATATATTTAAAATAATACAAAAATAATAATTTATTATTTCTAATTTTCAACCAACATTATTAGAAATAACTTAATATATTTTTTTAATTATAAACATGATGGTTATTTTCATATTATCAACCTTTGTATTACATTATATAAATTGTTAAAAACTGGATTTTATAAATAATAAATAATTACATTAATATCTCTAATTTCATTACTAGATTGATTAATCAACAAAGTTATCTTCATTACGATCTTTATTGATGACTTTATCGTAATCAATACTTAAACCGTCTATATTTTAACCAGCAATCAACCTGTTTTTCTCATAATTTTTCATATAGTTATAAGTATATTCGTTTTTGGAATAACAATTTAGTGTCGTAAAAACGACTTGTTAGATAAGTAATCCATTATAACAACCGGTGGTTATCTCCCAGAAATACTCCACAATAGCTAATTAATATTATTTTGAAATTATTACTAATGGTTATTTTATAACATTGCGATTTTGCTAGCTGGATAACGCTAACTCAATTTTGATGTTAAATATTGGTAGCAAATTGATGCTTGATACTGACGAAGACAAAGTAATAATGTGTTTTTGGCACAATAGCAGAAAAATGTGCCACAAAATCTAAAAACGCCTCGCGAAGAGTGTTAACAATTTGTTGGTGTAGCAGGACTTGCATAGATAGATAGAAAGAAAACAACCGATGGTATAAGCGGGCTCTCGACAAGATGAAACACACATTTGCTGCGTAATAAAACAAAAAGCCATAGTACCGCGAAGTACTATGGCTTTTAAATTTATTAAAATAATAAAAATGCTATGTGTAGTTCTCTGCCTTTCTCTTTATATTTTTACTCACAACCGACAAAAATATCCGTTGCAGTATAGATAAGTAAATAAAATCAACTTATCAGTAATTGAATGACTGAAAACAACGATCTACCTGGTGTAATAAAAAAAGTAAGTAACCAAAACGGAAACTTAGATAATAAATAAATTAGGCGTTGTTACAGGTTACAACATGTTTCAATTTGTAACTGGAATGCATTATATCCAATAGAATTTTTTGCGCAAGTTTTTTTACACTTAAACCAAATAGCAATAAAAACACTATTAATCATGTGGTTATAGTCATATTTACCATAAGAACAAAAATATTTATCAAATAAAAAGTGAAAAAATATGAATAGTTAACGAATATTGATACTATTGGAACTTTAATAATAGTATCTACTTATTATTAATTGATTCAGCACATAATCACTTAAGTAATTTAATTAATACTGCTATACAAAATTTAATCTAAAGACGATTAATAACATTTAACACTAAAGCTAAATTTTATTTTAGCGCAACTATTAATATACTAGAAAAATAAATAGTACAAAAAGATAACCATATTTATATCTTTAGTGAATAAAAAAAGCACTCTATTAATCATTACAATATGACTGATAGAGTGCTGATATTTTTAAGTATAATATGAGTAAAAAATTAGTTACCCGATGATACGGTTTCCATCCCCACTAGCCCTACTTTGAGGTATCCCGCCTTCCTTAATGAGTCCATTGCCCCCATTAGAGTTTCATAATCGACCGTTTTATCGGCTTGGAAAAAGATAGTCGTTTCTTTATTCGACTGCGTCATAGAATCCAAGACACTGGCCATCGTCTCATGAGTTACCATCTCTTCACCGATAAAAATCTGTTTATCTGATTTAATCGTCAAATAAACAGGTTTTTCTGGCCGAGGTTGAGGCTTGGCGCTCGAAGCAGGTAAATTGACTTTAATATCAACCGTCGCTAAGGGGGCTGCTACCATGAAGATAATCAGCAGTACTAACATCACATCAATAAAAGGTGTGACGTTAATATCATGCAATTCATTATCTTCACCTGAATCATTACCAAGATTCATTGCCATAATTCATTACCTTGATTTGCTGTTTTCAATATCTAAGTCACGACTGACTAAGGTCACTACACCTGTTGCAATATCGCCAATTTCACCACGATAACCGGAAATCATACGTGCAAAAATATTGTAAATAATGACCGCAGGGATAGCGGCAATCAAACCGATGGCGGTTGCTAATAATGCTTCTGCGATACCGGGGGCAACCACCGCTAAGTTGGTAGTTTGAGAATGCGCAATACCAATAAAACTATTCATGATCCCCCAAACCGTACCAAACAAACCGATAAAAGGAGAAATTGCCCCAATGGTCGCTAAATAACCATTACCACGTCCTAATTCACGAATAATAGCGGCGACACGACGCTCCATGCGCATCTCAACACGCTCTTTAATACCGGATGCAACGTGACTCTCTTGAGAGTAAGTACGCTCTAATTCAGCATCATTAAAAAAGTCGGCTGTCGCACTTTTATTGCCAAATTTTTGGCTAATCGCTAATGCCTCTTTGAGAGATTTCGCTTCTACTAATTGCGCACTTTCATTTCTTAAACGACGACGTAATGCTAATAAGTAGCTACCTTTAGCAAAGAACAGCGCCCAAGTGACAATAGAGGCGAGTAGCAAACCGATCATGACACTTTTTACCACGAGATCTGCATTGCGATACATTCCCATAACAGAGAGATCTTCAGCAAATCCCCCTCCAGTGACGATTTCAGGTGTCGCACCTTGCGTGGCATTTTCTGGCTCTAGAGCTGTCTGTGCAGCATCTCCTGTACTCGTTGATGTATTCTCTTCTGCCACTGGTGTTTCAGAAGTTGCCGTTTTGGCTGCTTCCCCCGTTGGCGTTGCCGTATTTTCTGCTGTTGGTGCAATCGTTGTAGTCGCCGTTCCCTGTGTAGAAGCGGTTGAAGAAGTGGCCGTAGTCGCAGGTTGCTCAGTTTGCTTAGCCGGTGTCGTATCCGCAAAAGCAGAGCCTGTCAGACCGATTGCCAATATAATAGAAGCTGTCAAATTACGCATCAGTTGGCCTTTTACTCTCTTTCTTATCTAATTATCTATTCAGTAATGAAGTTTCTATTTCACTACTTACCCAAAATCGTTTATTTACAATCATCCTGT
Source organism: Proteus sp. G2674 (assembly GCF_009915195.1). Classification (NCBI taxonomy): domain Bacteria; kingdom Pseudomonadati; phylum Pseudomonadota; class Gammaproteobacteria; order Enterobacterales; family Morganellaceae; genus Proteus; species Proteus sp. G2674. The sequence goes on along the minus strand of NZ_JAABLS010000014.1, from coordinate 195,580 downwards.
TGCCATCAGGAAAAAGAGAAACGCTCAGATGATATCAAACATGAAGCATTTTGATAGTAATTATCATTACTATTTAGCCATTTTTTTTTCATTTGTCGATTTTTAAGACAATTTTTCGTTATTTCATATAACGTGAAATTTTATCAACTGTCGCGATCCTCTTTTGTACTTCAGTAAAAAATGCATTAACTTGGGGTAAACACATCATTACATAACAAGTAGGTATAAAGGATGACGCAAAAAAAACCAGAAACCTCACTGCTATTAAGTGGTCGATCAAAAAAATATTCACAAGGCGCAGTAAACCCTATTATACAACGAACTTCATCCGTTATTTTTGATACGGTTGCCCAAAAACGTGAAGCCACCCAAAAACGAGCTGAAGGCGCTCTATTTTATGGGCGAAGAGGTACTACCACGCATTTTGCACTACAAGAGGCACTAACCGAACTAGAACAAGGGACCGGTTGCGCATTATTTCCATCAGGTGCAGCGGCTATTACTCAATCTATTCTTGCGTTTATTGAACAAGGTTGTCATATCCTTGTGACTGGTTCCGCTTACGATCCCACGCAAAATTTTTGTGATCAGATATTAAGTAAATTTTCTGTCACCACAACCTATTTTGATCCCTTAATCGGCACTGAAATTAGTCAGTTATTACGCCCTGAAACAAAAATTGTTTTTCTAGAATCACCCGGCTCTATTACGATGGAAGTACAAGATTTACAAGGTATTATCACTGCGGTAAGACACTATAACCCAAATATTATTATAATGATTGATAATACGTGGGCAGCAGGTTTATTACTTAAACCTCTTACTTTAGGTGCTGATATTTCTATCCAATCAGCGACCAAATATATTATTGGTCACTCAGATGGTATGTTAGGTTTTGCTGTTGCTAATCAACGTTGTTGGCCACAATTACGTGAAAACACGTATTTATTAGGCCAGTGCGCAGATCCGGATACAGCTTATATGGCAGCTCGTGGTTTAAGAACCTTAGCAGTTAGAATGAAACAACATGAGCAAAGTGGATTAGAAATTGCGCGTTGGTTAAAACAGCACCCGCTAGTGGATAATGTCTACCATCCAGCACTCTCTTCTTGTCCGGGGCACACCTATTTTCAACGTGATTTTACTGGAAGTAATGGGTTGTTCTCTTTTAGTCTAAAAAAGATCCTCACCACTGAGGAATTTTCACGTTTTCTTGATAACTTATCCCTGTTTAAAATGGCCTTTTCATGGGGTGGATTTGAATCTCTTATTTTAGGCTATCATCCCAATGATATTAAAGCGATGCGACAATATGACACTCAGCCTACTCTCGCAGGAACCTTATTTAGAGTACATATTGGCTTAGAAAATATTGATGATTTAATTGAAGATCTAGAGCAAGCATTTTTACGTATTTCTGACTAATTCATCTCTTTTTTTATTAAAAAAAAGCTATCCCTGTGGTTTCACAGGGATTAAATCAAACGATCATCTTCTTTTTACGTTAGAATAGCTCTCATATAGTTTTTTTGTGATGCGAGTTCGCCGAATGGGTACATTAAAAGAGATAATTCACGCGCTACTGCAACATGATTATATGGTGCTAGCTGATCCAAATATTTTGTGGATTATTTATATTGTTCTTTTTGTTATTATTATGCTGGAAAATGGGGTTCTACCTGCCGCATTTCTACCCGGCGATACATTATTAATTCTCTGTGGTGCATTAATTGCCAAAGATGTTTTACATTTCTTGCCAACCATTATTGTGTTAGGTACTGCCGCGAGTATTGGTAGCTGGCTTGGTTTTCTGCAAGGCCGCTGGCTAAGTGATACTAAAGTGGTCAAACGTTGGATGGCTCAATTACCCGAACAATATCACCATAAAGCCAATGATCTTTTCCATCGTCGAGGCCTGTACGCACTATTAATTGGCCGGTTTATCGGTTTTGTACGTACATTACTACCGACTTTGGCCGGTTTATCTGAATTACAACAACGTCGCTTCCAACTATTTAACTGGATTAGTGGCTTCTTATGGGTCGGTCTTATTGTCTCATTAGGTTATATACTGAACCTGATCCCTTTTATTCAAAAACATGAAACATTGGTAATGAATATTCTTATGACATTACCAGTATTACTATTAACTGCCGGTTTAATTGGCTCTATTGTGATGTATATTCGTCATCGTAAAAGTAGCAATAACCGCGCCAAATAAACCATTTCGAGTAACACCAAAAACGCCATTATTTAAAGTAAAAATAATGGCGTTTTAATATTCACTTTCGCTTTTTCCTTCATTTTTCATTAGACAGCCCGCCGTTTATTCTTTAATCCAATAACAATCACTTTATAAAAGTGTAGTAAATATCGTGAAGATAACGTAAAAAACCTACAACTATTATTTATGTGAATTATAGTTATGGTACTACCCGCACAATATGTAAGTTATGGAGGAAACAACCATGCAAAATTTCACTTATTACTCCCCCACTCGAATTCATTTTGGTCAAGGACAAATTGCAAAATTACGTTCTGAAATTGGGAAAAATGAAAGAGTTTTATTAACTTATGGCGGCGGAAGTATTAAGCGCAATGGGATACTTGATCAAGTGCATGCGGCCTTACCAGGGTATCAAATTCATGAGTTTGGCGGTATTGAACCCAATCCTTCGTATGAAACGCTAATGAAAGCTGTTGCTTATGCTCGTTATCACGGTATTACTCATTTACTGGCTGTAGGAGGAGGCTCTGTTGTTGATGGAACCAAATTTATTGCGGCCGCAATACCTTATCAAGGAGAGCCTTGGGAGATTGTCACTAGCCGTGGTCAGGCAATTGAAAAAGCACTGCCATTAAGCTGTGTACTAACCCTTCCAGCAACTGGCTCTGAAACCAATTGTTTTTCCGTGATCAGTAAAAAACAAACGATGGATAAACAAAGTTTTGCTAGCCCACATGTTTATCCTCATTGCGCTATTTTAGATCCAACTGCAACGTTTTCTTTACCACCAAGACAAACCGCTAATGGCGTTGTTGACGCATTTATTCATATTTTAGAGCAATATCTCACTTATCCGGTAAATGCGCTTGTACAAGATGAGTATGCAGAAGGCCTATTAAGGATCTTAATCGAAGAAGGACCGAAAGCCCTCACCTCACCACAAGACTACGATATCCGTGCTAATATAATGTGGACAGCATCCCAAGCACTTAATGGTATTCTTGGTGTCGGTGTACCGCAAGATTGGGCAACCCATGCATTAGGCCATGAAATTACTGCATTACACGGGCTTGATCACGCACAAACCCTCGCGATTGTCTTACCCGCGCTATTAAACGAAAAACGTCAGGAGAAATACGCTAAGTTGATCCAATATGCACAAAAAGTGTGGGGGATCCATCAAGGCTCTGATGCATTTAAAATCGATAGCGCCATCAATGAGACTCGTAAATTCTTTGAACGCATGGGACTAAAAACACGGCTGTCTGACTTTAATATCAGTGAAGCGGATATTCCAGCCTTAGTGCAAAAACTGCAACAACATGGACAAACCGCACTCGGTGAACATCAGGATATCACCTTGGAAGTCAGCCAGCGTATCTATATGGCAGCACTCTAAGTACTTAAAGGCAACTGGAGGTATATAATGAGTAATCCTAAATTGATCCAACTATCTGATGGCAACACTATTCCACAACTTGGACTTGGGGTTTGGCAAGCAGATAATGATCAAGTTATTAAAGCGGTACATCATGCTTTAGACACAGGTTATCGTCTGATTGATACCGCCGCTATTTATCATAACGAAGAAGGTGTTGGTAAGGCATTAAAGCAAAGCACTATTCCTCGAGACGAATTATTTATTACCACCAAATTATGGAACAACGATCAATCCCATGCTCGTGGTGCATTACTTGAAAGCCTTGAGCGATTACAACTTGATTATGTTGATCTCTATTTAATGCATTGGCCAGTGCCATCTCGCGAGCTATACCTTGACGCTTGGAAGCAGATGATTGTGTTACAAAAAGAGGGACTGGTTAAAAGTATTGGGGTATGTAATTTTAAAGAAGAGCACCTTGAGCGCATTATTACAGAAACGGGCGTTTCCCCTGTCATTAACCAGATTGAAATTCACCCATTGATGCAACAAGCTTCATTAAGAGCTTGGAATACCACCCATAATATTGTGACAGAATCATGGAGTCCTTTAGCACAAGGGGGTGAAGGCGTGTTTGATCAACCTATTATTCAGAAACTGGCAGAAAAATACCAAAAAACACCGGCACAAATTGTGTTACGTTGGCATTTAGATAGTGGCTTGGTTGTTATTCCTAAATCAGTTACCCCTTCTCGTATTGAAGAAAACTTCCATATCTTTGATTTCAAATTAGAAAAAGAAGAAGTTGCTGAAATAAAACAACTAGATAAAGGAAAGCGGTTGGGGCCTGATCCTGATACTTTTGTTGATATCTAGTATTTCACGCTCTATAAGTAAGCCAATAGTACTCTTGCTATTGGCTTTTTATTAACTATATCAATGAATATATTTTATATCATTACACTTTAAAATAAGACAAAGTGAATTTATTGTTTTTTAATACATGATTAGCGCATGTCTAACTAAGTCAAATTAAATCTTTATTTACATTTAAAATTTTCATCTGCTATTTTTTATATATTGTTAAGTTATTTACTTAAAGTTCAGTTTCTGATATCTAAAAAAACTATAAATACGAAAATCTCATCATTATTTGTTACGATGAGTTTAAAAATGACGACGTTAAATAATGTACCTTCCCCACGCCCCAGTTCTATTACGAGAAAAGTCGCTTGGCTTAATATTTTTATACAATTAGCATTTCCTATTGTGACAACCATGCCTACGCAGACTTTTGCCAATGAGAATAATTTTAAAAAACATAATATTAGCGATATAAATCAACAAAATACTTATCAAGTCAAAGCGGGTGATACCCCAGAATCTATCGCAAAAAAATTTAATATAAAATTATTTAAATTGATTGAAGCTAATCCACAACATGTATCGTTAACGGGTGAGCTAAAAATAAATGATGGAACTATTCTTAATATTCCTAATGAATATTTATTAAAAAAAAAGTGGCTCAATAATCAAGATGAGGCAATCCCCTCAACAGAAGGCGAAGAGCTCGCTAAAATTATTGTTGATAATTCATTTTTACTCAATAAAGATATCGATGTAACACAATATGCAATTAGCCAAATCTCCAGTAAATCCAATCAGAAAATAGAACAATGGCTTAATCAATTTGGGCATGCGCGAGTTTCACTTTCAGCAGATAAAAATCTCACCTTAAAAAATAGCTCAGCAGAATTGTTAATTCCATTATATGAACAAAAAGAGAAGCTGATCTTTGCTCAAACTAACTATCATCGCAAAGATCTTCGTAGCCAATTTAATTATGGTATTGGTTATCGCTATTTTACTGAAAAATTTATGGTCGGCATTAATGGCTTTTATGATCATGATTTAACGCATCATCATAATCGTTTGGGAATTGGCGCCGAAATTTGGCGAGACTATTTCAAATTAAGTTCTAACCATTATCACCGTCTATCAAGTTGGCGAGCCTCTAATAATATCTTAGATTATAGTGAACGCCCTGCGAATGGTTGGGACATTCGAACAGAAGGCTATTTTCCAGCTTATCCACAATTAGGCACTAAATTAATCTTTGAACAATACTATGGTAAAGAAGTTGGTCTATTTGGCAAAGATAAACGGGACAAAAATCCACATACCTACACATTAGGGATTAATTATACTCCGATACCATTAGTCACATTAAATGCCGAGCGTCGTATTGGCTTACATGATCGTGCTGATAATAACTTGAATATCAGCTTGTCCTACCGCATAGGAGAGTCCCTCGCTTCACAACTTAATCCTGATAATGTCAAAGCAATACGTACATTAGCAGGAAGTCGCTATGATTTTGTTAATCGTAATAACGATATGATTTTAGAATATAAAAAGGAAACTTTAGTTTTCCTTTCTATGGTTGATTCAATAAATGGTTATGCTAAAGAGGAGCGCGATTTACAAGTTCAAGTAAAAACAAAATATCCGTTAGCCAATATTGAATGGTCCGCAAGTACGTTAAATGCCCAAGGCGGGCAAATAAAACATCATGGTGGAACTCATTACACCGTGATTTTGCCTCAATATCAAATTGGTGCAATTGAGAAAAATAGCTATATCATTAGTGCTGTTGCCATTGATACCCATGGCAATCGTTCAGCGCCTGTTCAAACAACGGTTATTGTAGATAAATCGTTAATCAATACGCGTAATAGCCTATTTTCACCTAAACAGAGCCAACTGTTCGCTAACGGTGAAGCTACCCAAAGGTTAATATTATCCATCGTTGATAATGATAATTTACCCGTTGATATTGATAGTAAAGAAATTACATTACAGCAACAGTCTGATACAGAAAAAGGCAATAGCCGTATTTCTACTTTCTCTCGTTTAGCTGCTGGGAAATATCAATTAACGGTTACAGCAGGAAGTATACCGGAAAAATTAACCCTAACCCCCGTATTCCGTGATAATACCTTCAACTCAGCAACCGTGACACTTATTGCCGATAATCAAACTGCCCATATTGCAAAAGGCAACCTAACGGTTACAAAAGATAACGCGCCAGCCGACGGTAAAAGTCAAAATAAAATCAAAGTGCGAGTCACTGATAGCAACCACAATCCATTGGCTCATTATCCAGTCAACTTTACTTCCAGTAATGGTGCTAATGTCATTAGCTCAGGAAAAACGGATGAACAAGGTGAGATTATTGCTTCAGTGACTAATACTCACGTAGGGAGTTCGCAGATTGGTGTACAAGTAAAAGGGATAACCTATTCGACTGAAGTCCATTTTAGTGTGGATAATGACAGCGCCTATATTCCACAACAAAACTTCACGATCACACCACCACTTTCTCTAGCCGATGGTAAAACAGAAAAAACCATTTCATTACAAGTTGTTGATAAGCAAAATAATCCGATACCCGCTACTCATGTGACATTATCGGCAGATAACCAAGCACAATTAAAACAAACCATATTAACCACAGACGAGCAAGGTAAGGCGACCACCACTATGATAAGTAAAGTCGCCGGTACGGTCACCGTGAGGGCCAAAATAAACGACAAGATGACTCACGCGACAACCCAATTTATCGCCAACCAAGCTAAGGGGGTTATTGTCTCCATAACCCCATCCTCTACAACTCATGTCGCAGATGGTCAAACCCCGGTCATCCTTACTGCATTAGTACAAGATCAGTTCGGTGAGCCGCTCCCTCATGCACAAATTAGCTGGGAAACTGAGCACGATAAAAGTATTGTTAACATTGAACATACCACAATGACTGATGAGCAAGGGATCACCACCAACAAGTTAACCAGTACACAAGCACTCAGTGTGCGGGTAACTGCGCGTATAAATAACAATGCCTTTACTGCTGAGCCAATTACTTTTATTGCTAATGGGCAACAAGCTTTGATTAGTGAATTATTGGTTAATAAAAATCAGATTGTTGCAGATAAGCAAGATCCCGCAGAACTTACTGCAATAGTAACAGATAAACTGGGTAATCAACTTCCTGATACAATTGTTAATTGGCAAGGGAGTGCTGGTACTCAATTTGCTCAGCAACAAACTAAGACTGATGCTCAAGGTATCGCCAAAAATACGCTAACAACATCACAATCTGGTATCACAACCATCACCGCGCGATTAAATAATGGTCAACATGCACAAACTAACTTAGTTGCCGTTGCAGATCTCAAAAGTGCCACTCTCACATTAACGACATTAAATAATAAGCAATCTGCCATAGCAGATAACCAAGATAGCATTACCGTAGTAGCAAACTTAACTGATGCTTATCATAATCCATTGAAAAATACCCCTGTTTATTGGCAATCAAGTATTAATCATATTGATAAAACTATTACTCAAACAGATGAAAAAGGTAGAACGCAAGTTGTCATTTCAGGAACCAAAGCACAGCCAACAACAATTACCGCCTATTTATCAAATAAAGAGAAAAAAAGCATTCAGGTAACCTTTGTTGCGGGGGCGCCAGTGCAACAAAATAGTTATTTGACGATTGAACCACAATCTATCATTGCCGATGGCAATGCCTTTGCTGTGGGTAAAATAGACCTACGTGATAAATTTGATAATCCGGTAATAGGTCGTAGTAACGATATTGCGCTAATTGGGGATAACAGCACTATTCAATTCAGTAAAATCACAGAAACGGCTAACGGCAATTATCAAGCACATATTAGAGGTACAAAAGCGGGACTCAGTCAAATTACCGCCACTATTGATAGTATTACGGCAACGCAATCTTTAGGATTTTTAACAGATAATAAAACAGTCAAGATCCACTCCGTTAAGGTTATGGCACCTTATACCGTAACAGCGAATGGTAAAGACAAAGTCATTATTCAAGCACAAATCACCGATAAACATAACAATCCAATATCAAAAGGCGTTACTGTCGGTTGGATAAGTGATCTCGGTAAGCTTGCAGCACCATTAAGCATGACCAATAAGCAAGGAATAGCTGAAATTACCCTCTCAAGTACTCAGGCAGGAAAAGCGAAAGTAACGGCAGTGCTCAATAACCAACAATCTGTCAATGCTGATCACATTGTCACCTTTACGGAAGGTGATATTTCGGCCTCTCTTTCTACTGTTGCCATATTCCCTGACACTATTGTAGCAGGGGCAAATAAAGCGACCGTAACAATAACCTTAAAGGATAAAGAAGGTAATTTATTGCCCAACTTAGCCAATAAAATCACCTTAACCCCGCAGGCTAATTTACAAACAACGATTACGCCCTTTAAAGAGAAACAAAAAGGCATTTATCAAGCCCAAGTGAGCGCATTAAAAACCGGAAAAACCTCGTTATCGGCTCACGTTGATCCATTAGCAATAAAACAATCCATTTCTTTAACGGTGCTCCCTAATAACACAACAGCAAAGGTGAAAAACTTTACTATTAGCAATATGCAACCGCATGCTGGGGAGTCTATTACTTATAAAGCCTATTTAGTTGATAACCATGATAATCCTGTCGGTATGGGTGTACCTGTCGCTTGGTCAACGAATGAAGGTAGTCAACTCGAAACACCATTAACTTTTACAGATGCTAATGGTGTAGCAATAGTTGGATTATCTCGACGCTCTGCCGGTGTTGCCAAAGTCAGCACACGATTAGCGACTGGTACTTATATAGCAGATGATGTTCACTTTTTAACGGGTCACATTGATGAAACGATGTCAGAACTGTCGTTGAACCCGAGTCAAATCATTGCTAATGGCAAAGATAAGGCATTATTGACATTTGTGATTAAAGATAAAAATGGAAATATCATCCCCAACCAACAAGTAAGCGGATTTTCTAAAAATCCAACCATCAAATTTAGTCAAGCACAACAAATATCACCGGGACGCTATGAGATTGAAATAACAGGAACTCAATCGGGCACAGCACAGATTGGTGTTATGGTAAATGGCACCCATTTCAAAAAACAAAAAATATTACAACTTAATGCCGATGTGACGACATGGAAAATACGCGCTGTTGAGGTTGATAGAACAACTATAACCGCAGGAGATAAAGGTGTTAACTACCAAGCGACTGTCGTTGATGCCAATAATAATGTATTACCTAATGTTATTGTGTCATGGAAATTACTCGGATCAGCAGATGATTATCATTACAGCACTTATACTAATGATAAGGGGATAGCAACGAATCGAGTGACTAGTCATGTCGCGGGACGCTTGAAGATGAGCGCTTATCTTGATTCAAATAATTATAAATCAACACAAGATATTACTGTCATGCCAGCTGAAATAGATATTCATAAATCAACCTTTAATAGTCATCGTCGTTCTATAAATGCTGATAATAAAGATAGTACGTTATTAAGCGTAAAATTAATGGATAAATACGGTAATACTATTGATGGTAAGAATGTTGATATTAAAACTATCAGTGGTAAGCCTAATTTTAGTGACAATCCATTAAAGTCAGTGGGCAATGGTGAATATCAAACAAATGTTACAGCAAATACGATGTCCGATATTATCTTAACCGCTCAAGCTGAAACGATAACTATCGCAGAGCCATTGACGATTAAAGTGGCTATCCCTAAACCTGATATTATCTTTGAGAAACCTATCCAACAGGAAATCTACAAATCAGCTGTAATTGATGCGTTAAGTTATAAAGGTGTACCACAAAATATGCAGGTAATATGGTCAAGCTCTGATCCTACTGTTGCTTCCATTGATCCAACGAGTGGGCAAATCTCCATGAAAAAGGCTGGTACTACAATTATTACCTTACAAACCTTAGGTAATGAGCAATATCCATCCGCTAAAAATAGCTATCCTTTAGTGATAGAAAAAGCACCACCAAAACTGAAAGTGACCTCTCCTCACACCATACAATCGATCTGGAATGATGGCGTTACCCACCAGATAGCAACAGAATTTGATAATCCAGAGGCTAAAAATATCCCCATTCATTTCTCTAGTAGCGATACCTTGGTAACCACCATCGATAGTAAAGGTAATTTAACCGCCATTAAACCAGGAAAAGCAAAAATAGTAATACAAAGTGATGCTACAGATAAATTCCTAGCGGATAGCCAAATTGTAGACTATCAGCAAGAAAAAGCTGTACTAAGTTATTATTTTAAAAAGGATTATATTATATTAACAACTGATTCTGCTGCAGATAAATTATTGATGGCTCAAAGCCCTACGCCAGATGTCCCCGTTGAAGCAAATGCAACTTGGTATAGTAGTCACTCTAACATAGTTGAAATCACCCCAGATGGGATTATCAAAAACCTTAATATTGGGCAAACAACATTAACACTTGAGGTGAAAAATAATAATTATTTTCAAGATCATAAGCAAAGCTATAACGTCATTATACAAGCATTGCCTCGCATCACAATTAACTCATTTGAGTTTCTATCTGCGGGAGAGAGCAAATCAAATACACATTTGGATGATTTAACTTGGCAACCTTTATACACTTCAGATAATCATTTTATTGTTAAATGGTCTTCATCAGACACACCTAAAGCAATTAACTTCGAGTTATTTGATGAAAACGGCACTTCTATCGCCTTAGAAGAAAGACAAAACTATGCACCTAAACATAATATACATGACCCGGTAAAAATTCAGGTACCGAAACAATATCTAACGAGTCCAAAACAATTAACACTAGAAGTCACAACCTTTGATAGTAATAATCAGCCTTACGTCGATCCTAAAAAGTATAAAATTAATATTGATTATTTCCCTGTCAATAATGCACATAAAATAATCTCTCTTGATTATAATTCTAAATTTATCTATACAAATACAGGTACCCTTGCTTCATCTTGTCAAAATGGTTGGTCAACCGCTACAACACATCTTATTTTAACGCCAAGATTAGTATTTAAAGGTGAGCCGAAAAACTTACTTTATCCCATTTCTATTACTACGGAATTATATGATGTAACATTAAATTCATCGGATAAACTCATCGGAAATATTAATAAGAAATTAACTTATCCAGATAAGATTATATTTAGCGAGCATTCTAAAAAAATAGCTGAAATATCGCCAACATCATCACACTACGCATTAGACAAAGAATGTAGAATTAATGATTCTGGTCATGGTACGTTAAAAGCAAATATAACCATAGGTAACAGATCCAGTTATCTTAAAAAAGAATTTCATTGGAATGGCCAAATAGGGGGATATTTTTAAAGACCGGGTGCTTGTACCACATATCTCACAACTTGAACAAAAATTGGGGGGAGGAAACCTCCCCCATCAAGCTATTGATGACACATCAAAACAGCTTGAACGACCATGTTTCCGTTACTAATGTTAAGCGAACATAATCGTTCACCGACAATTAAAGCAAACATAAGTACCGTCACACAGACAACCGTAATGCCAAATAAGGTTATTTTCGTCAATTTGATTGACTCCTTTTAATAAAGGAGGCAGAATCAAGTTGTTGAGCTTTGAGACTGCCTCGGATTTTATGAAAATAAAATTCGGGGCTTTTGTCTTTTTGGCTCTAGTGCAATGCTTGAACCAAAACGCTCCAAGCACCCACCGCTATAGTAGCAGAATTTTCCCTCACCTCTATACCTTACTGGTAGTATTTTTTAAAATTAATCAAATTAAAACAACATGTTACTTGAATAACTAATAAATATTCTTGTTGACGCTGACATCTAAAAAAGACAAAATCAATCCGCTAAAACAAAGAAATTTACTTATTTTATTTTCTTGCCTCCATTCTTGAAAAAAAGATCCGCACCCACCTCTTTGTTTTGCACTCGCCCTACATGTCGTTATGTGGGGCTTTCTTTTTTCTATTACATCGAAAAAAGAAAAATCCCGAATAGGTAATTAATACCCATTCGGGATTGTTATAACAACAACTAAAAAATTAAGATTTTTTTATCTTTGCATGCATCTCTTGGACTGAAATAACATCAATAGTAGGATCAGCACTCAATGACAGTGTTGTCGCAAATCCGCCATTTAATGTGGTGTCATAGTGAACTTTATATTGTAATGCACTACGGCGGATCAATTTTGAATCCTCAATAGCTTGGCGACCGGCAGTCGTATTGACAATATAGTCATACTCACCATTTTTAATTCTATCTTGAATATGAGGTCGCCCTTCATGCACTTTATTCACTAGGCGAGGATTGATACCGGCTTCCCCCAAGACAATGGCAGTACCATGTGTTGCATCTAATTCAAAACCATTTTTCAATAGCTTAGTTGCTAAATCAACGACACGTTTTTTATCACCTTCGCGAACCGAAAGTAGCGCTCTTCCTTTTTTCTTCATGGTGGAATTGCTACCTAACATCGCTTTAGCAAAAGCTTGTGCAAAAGTAGCACCAACCCCCATCACTTCACCGGTAGATCGCATTTCAGGCCCTAAAATAGGGTCGACACCTGAGAATTTATTAAAGGGGAGTACCACCTCTTTAACCGAGTAGTAAGGAGGGATCACTTCTTTGGTAACGCCTTGCTGTTCAAGACTTTGTCCTATCATCACTCGAGCAGCAACTTTTGCTAATGGCACACCGGTTGCTTTAGAGACAAAAGGCACTGTACGTGCGGCGCGAGGATTCACTTCGATAAGATAAACATCATTACCTTTCACCGCAAACTGTACGTTCATCAACCCTTTAACGCCTAATTCAAAAGCAAGTTCACGTACTTGCTTGCGCATTATATCTTGAATATCTTGGCTTAAAGTATAAGCAGGTAGAGAGCAAGCAGAGTCTCCAGAGTGAACACCCGCTTGTTCGATATGCTCCATAATACCGCCTATCACCACTTGCTGACCGTCACAAATCGCATCAACATCTACTTCAATGGCATCATCTAGGAATCGGTCTAACAGTACGGGGGCATCATTAGAAACACTGACCGCCGTTTGGAAATAACGACGTAAATCAATTTCATCGTAAACAATTTCCATTGCTCGTCCACCGAGGACATAAGATGGACGTACCACCAGCGGGTAACCAATAGATTTTGCCTTCTCTACCGCTTCTTCTAATGTCGTCACTGTGGCATTTTCTGGTTGTTTTAACCCTAACTTATCCACGGCTTTTTGGAAACGTTCTCTGTCTTCTGCCTTATCGATTGCATCAGGACTGGTGCCGATAACAGGCACCCCTTCAGCTTCTAAAGCTCTTGCTAATTTTAATGGCGTTTGACCACCATATTGCACAATCACGCCTTGTGGTTTTTCGATCCGTACAATTTCTAATACATCTTCAAGGGTGACTGGCTCAAAATAAAGTCTATCGGAAGTATCATAATCCGTTGAAACCGTTTCTGGATTACAATTGACCATAATGGTTTCATACCCATCTTCCCGTAATGCTAGAGCGGCATGAACACAACAATAATCAAACTCTATCCCCTGACCAATACGATTTGGACCACCACCTAAGACCATCACTTTAGGTTTGTCTTGATTTGGATCCGACTCACACTCTTCTTCATAAGTGGAGTACATATAAGCAGTATCCGTAGCAAATTCTGCCGCACAAGTATCAACCCGTTTATAAACTGGGTGTAATTGATATTGTTCCCGTAGTTGGCGAATGACTTGCTCTTTCACATTCAAGATATTAGCTAGGCGTGCATCCGCAAAACCTTTACGTTTTAATTGACGCAAGAAATCAGCATTTAGACCTGCTAAACCAAGTTGTGCCACTTGCTCTTCTAGGCGAACAATCTCTTCTATTTGCACTAAGAACCAACGATCGATATTGGTGAGATTAAACACACCATCAACCGACATTCCAGCGCGGAAAGCATCCGCGATATACCAAATGCGATCCGATCCGGCTTCTTTTAATTCACGACGAATTTTGGTGAGCGCTTCGGGATCGTCGAGGTTTACTTTAGGATCAAACCCAGTTGCACCAACCTCTAGTCCGCGTAATGCTTTTTGCATTGACTCTTGTTGAGTGCGCCCAATAGCCATCACCTCACCAACAGATTTCATTTGCGTGGTTAAACGGTCATTGGTACCGGCAAATTTTTCAAAGTTAAAGCGAGGAATTTTAGTCACTACATAATCAATAGAAGGTTCAAAAGAGGCTGGGGTTCTTCCTCCAGTGATATCATTCATCAACTCATCGAGGGTATAACCTACTGCAAGTTTGGCCGCGACTTTTGCAATTGGGAAACCTGTTGCTTTTGACGCTAATGCTGATGAGCGAGAAACACGAGGATTCATTTCAATAACAATTAAACGCCCTGTTTTAGGATCAACGGCAAATTGCACATTGGAGCCACCAGTTTCAACCCCAATCTCGCGTAATACTGCCATCGAGGCATTACGCATAATTTGATATTCTTTGTCTGTTAGCGTTTGCGCTGGAGCAACCGTGATAGAATCACCGGTGTGGATCCCCATCGCATCAAAGTTTTCAATGGAGCAAACGATAATACAGTTATCATTTTTATCGCGCACCACTTCCATTTCATACTCTTTCCAGCCAATTAATGATTCATCAATTAATAGTTCATTTGTCGGTGATAAATCTAAACCTCGAGTACAAATTTCTTCAAATTCTTCACGATTATAGGCGATCCCCCCCCCTGTTCCCCCCATAGTAAATGAAGGGCGAATAATACAAGGGAAACCCACTTGCTCAGCCACTGCAAATGCTTCGTCCATAGTATGAGCGATGCCTGAACGAGCCGTATCCAGACCAATTTTTTTCATCGCTTTATCAAAGCGTTGTCTATCTTCCGCTTTATCAATAGCATCAGCCGTTGCACCTATCATTGTTACGCCAAATTCAGCTAACACTCCTTGACGCTCTAATTCTAAGGCACAGTTTAATGCCGTTTGTCCGCCCATTGTCGGTAATATGGCATCAGGGCGCTCTTTCTCAATAATCTTTCTGACCACTTGCCAATGAATAGGCTCAATATAAGTGGCATCTGCCATTTCAGGATCTGTCATAATGGTAGCAGGATTTGAATTTACCAAAACAACACGATATCCCTCTTCGCGCAGTGCCTTACACGCTTGTGCGCCTGAATAGTCAAATTCACACGCTTGACCAATCACAATCGGGCCTGCACCTAAAATCAGGATTGTTTTAATATCTGTTCTTTTAGCCATTTTTTTCACTCCTGATTTATTTGTTTGTCACTGATTGCAGGTTTTGACGATATTGCTCAATAAGTTCAATAAAGTGATCAAAAAGCGGCGCCGCATCATGAGGCCCTGGGCTCGCTTCTGGGTGACCTTGGAAACTAAATGCAGCTTTATCTGTGCGATGAATACCTTGTAGAGAACCATCAAATAGTGATTTATGTGTCACTCTTAAACAATCAGGTAACGATGCTTCATCAACAGCAAAGCCGTGGTTTTGGGCGGTGATCATCACACTGTTATTATCTAAATCTTTAACGGGATGGTTGCCACCATGATGACCAAATTTCATTTTTACGGTTTTTGCACCACTCGCCAAGGCTAATAATTGGTGCCCTAAGCAGATACCAAATACTGGAATATCGGTAGTTAAGAAAGTTTGGATGGCGTCAATTGCATAATCACAGGGCTCTGGATCCCCCGGACCATTAGAGAGAAAAATGCCATCAGGTGAGAGCGCTAACACTTCTTGGGCTGAGGTTTGTGCTGGAACCACTGTTACTCGACAGCCTCTATCCACCAGCATACGTAAAATATTACGTTTCACACCAAAATCATAGGCCACCACATGTAAAGGGAGATCTTGTGGTGATTGAGCGGCTGGCAACTCCCCTTTTAATGTCCAACTGCCTTGTGTCCATTGATAAGGTTGTTCCACTGTCACCGTTTTCGCCAAATCCATTCCTTTTAATCCTGGAAACGCTTTCGCTTTTTCAAGCGCTTGTTTAGCATCAAGATGAGTGCCTGCGATAATACAACCGTTTTGTGCGCCTTTTTCTCTCAATAATCGCGTCAATTTACGTGTATCAATATCAGCTATCGCCACAATCTGATGACGTTTAAGGTAATCGGCTAAGCTCTCTTCGGCACGATAATTACTCATCACTAGGGGTAAATCGCGAATAATTAACCCTTGAGCATGGATAGTTGCTGATTCTTTATCTGAGGAATTAACGCCGGTATTGCCAATATGAGGATAGGTGAGAGTAACAATTTGTTGGGAGTAAGAAGGGTCGGTTAATATTTCTTGGTAACCGGTCATGGAAGTATTAAAAACGACTTCACCGATAGCAGCGCCTTCTGCGCCTATCGACCTGCCGTGGAATTCGGTCCCATCTTCTAGAACCAGTATAGCTGATTTAATCAAAACGCCCTCCAGAGAATAATAAATCACATTTCATGCATATTAATTCAGATTTAAGACTCTAAATCAATGCCAAAAACATAAATTTGGGCAAATTTTTGGCAAATTGGGCGCATTCTAAAGATCCCATGAGCAGATGTCTAGAAAAAACACTCTTTTAATTAAAAAAATATCAATCATTAGCAATTTAATCAGCTAAGTGACAATTTCCATCACCCATCTTACAAATTTAACCGTTTGCTTACCAAGATATTTTAAAAAGATGATAGAGACAATAAAAAAAGAGACTTAAGCGAAATTTTAACTATAAAAACGGAAGAAAACAAAGGAAGTTATTAAAAAATAAAAACAACAAACAAAAACCGGATAAACAACAATAAAAACCCACAAATAATATAAATAATCATGGGTTTTCAACGAATTAAATATAAAACAAAATCATAATTCTTCTAAAGAAAGCACATCTTTCATATTATAAAGACCAGACTTTCTTTCACTTAACCAAATAGCTGACTTAACTGCACCATTTGCAAAGGTCATTCGACTCGAGGCCTTATGGCTAATCTCTACTCGCTCACCAATATCCGCAAAAATAGCAGTGTGCTCACCCACAATATCCCCTGCACGAATAGTTGCAAAGCCAATACTGTGAGGATCACGTTCTCCTGTATGTCCAACTCGTTGATAAACTGCACAATCTTTCAGATCACGACCTAAAGTCTCTGCAATCGACTCGCCCATCGCTAAGGCCGTACCAGATGGTGCATCAACCTTATGACGATGGTGAGCTTCTACAATTTCAATATCACTATAAGATCCCATCACTTTAGCTGCCTTTTCTAATAATTTAAGCACTAAATTAACGCCAACACTAAAGTTAGCAGCAAAGACAATAGGAATAGTTTGTGCTGCACAATTAATGGCTTTTTTACCTTCTTCATCAAAACCGGTAGTTCCAATAATCATGCCTTTATGATGCTCAACACAAAATGCCAGATGGGACAACGTACCCTCTGGACGAGTAAAATCGATTAAAATATCAAATTGCCCTACTTGAGCTAATAAATTATCAGTAACAGTGATACCGATATGACCAATTCCCGCTAACTCTCCTGCATCAGCCCCTATCAATGAAGAATTAGTACGTTCAAAAGCAGCACCTAATACTACACCTTGTTGCTGATTAATCGCTTGGATCAGCTGGCGCCCCATACGCCCTCCAGCCCCCACTACCGCAAGACGAAGTTCTGTTGCAGACATAATCGATGTTCTCCTTAGTAACACTTATGATCTTTATTAATACTTTACAGATTAACGATGTCATTCGTTTGATGCCAGCATTTAACGACGATAATAAGAAAAACGAACAAAAGGATAGAGATCATCAGCAAAAGCGATGAACCGCATGATTATTCATTTAATTTTACGATTTATAAAAAAGAGATAAAAAAAGCAGAGCCTTGGCTCTGCTTGGTAAATTAAATGTTTATAGCTATTGTTATTATTCGACTACTTTATAGTCAAGACGTAACTCTTTTGGCACTTCAAAAACAATGTTTTCTTCTCTGCCAGATAGCTCAATCACTTCTTCTGCACCAAAGGCTTTTAATCGTGCTAAGACTTGTTGAACTAAAATATCTGGTGCTGATGCTCCTGCAGTCACCCCAACAATATTGGCATGGCTTACCCATGTTTCATCAATATCTTCAGCACTATCAATTAAGTAAGAGGGTTTGCCTGCACGTTGTGCAAGCTCTGCTAATCGATTTGAGTTAGATGAGTTTTTAGAGCCAACAACAAACACGACATCGGCACGCTCTGCAAGCTCTCGAGCTGCTTCTTGACGATTGGTTGTCGCATAGCAGATATCATCTTTACGAGGCCCGATGATTTTAGGGAATCGTTTATTTAAGGCATCAATCACTTCGGAAGTATCATCGACGGATAATGTAGTTTGTGTCATAAAGCAAAGATTATCTTCATCTTTCACTTTTAGTTTCCATACATCATCTGGCGATTCAACCAAATACATTCCCCCTTCTGGGTTACTGTATTGCCCCATCGTCCCTTCAACTTCTGGGTGTCCGGCATGACCAATTAAAATGGCCTCTTTACCTTTACGGCTCGCCCTTGCGACTTCCATATGTACTTTGGTCACTAAAGGACAAGTGGCATCAAAAAGCATCGTTAAATTACGAGATCGTGCCTCTTGGCGAATAGCTTGAGAAACACCGTGTGCTGAGAAGATCAAAATCGCGTTACCCGGTACTTCGGAGATTTCTTCAATAAAAATAGCACCACGTTCGCGTAAATCATTGACTACATAGCGATTATGAACCACTTCGTGGCGTACATAAATTGGCGCGCCATAGATTTCTAATGCACGTTCAACAATGCTGATAGCTCGGTCAACACCCGCACAAAAGCCTCGTGGGTTAGCCAGCAATATTTGCATTTGTTGTTTCCTCCTGTGGATCAATACTGACGACTTCAATATCAAATGTGACATCTTGTAACGCTAATGGATGATTAAAATCGACAGTAACAGAATCTTCCGTCACTTCCTGCACAATGCCTGGCATTTCATTACCATTCATTGCCGTAAACAGCATAATGGTACCTGTTTCAGGAATACCGGATTGCGCAAAATCAGAAGGCATAAAGTATTGAATAAGATCAGGATTATATTTACCAAAAATATGCTCCCCCGCAAGCGTGAAGGTTTTCTTTTCCCCTTCTTTAAGTCCTACCAACTCTGCTTCTAAAGCAGGCGATAAGCTTTCATCACCAAGACGAAATAACGCCGGTTTTCCATGTGCTTGTGTAGATTCAGCAACAGAGCCGTCTGCCAATTTTAAGGTGAAATTCAGCAATACCGCACTATTATTGAGGATCTGCATACTCATACTAATACCTTCTATTAAGCGTAACCCCCGCCATTAGGCAGGGGTTATTTTAGTTAACTGATCTGTCAGATTACTTCTGCTTGTTGGCTTCTTGTGGGCTGGCATTCTTATCAGGGAAAAAGCTCTCAATGATAATTAAAGCTGCACCAAGACAAATAGACACATCAGCAATATTAAAAGTAGGCCAATGCCAATCACCGACATAAAAGTCCAGAAAATCGATGACAAATCCATGGATCAGACGATCAGAAAGATTACCCAATGCTCCGCCTATAATAAGCGCATAAGCAATATTACTTAGCTTAGCACTCGCTTTATTTTTATACATCATCACCACTAAGACAATACAGATTGCCAGTGCGATTAATGCAAAAAACCAACGTTGCCATCCGCCTTTATCGGCTAAAAAGCTAAAAGCTGCGCCATAGTTATGAGCATAAGTGAAGTTGAAAAAAGGCATGATAGCTACAGATTCATACAGACGGAATGTCTGCATGAAATACTGTTTTGTACCTAAGTCCAACACCACTACAGCAATAGCCAACCAGAGCCAGCGTAAACCTGTAGAGCAAAGTGTTTTCTTCATCAATTAAGCAAACTTACGTTCTTCACCGTTACCGGCTACGTTAGTAACACAGCGACCACATAAATCAGCGTGTTCCGCCACTTGACCAATGTCAGTTGCATAGTGCCAGCAACGTGGACATTTTTCACCTTGCGCTTTACTCAAGACAATTTTCAGCCCCGCCATATCAGATGCTAACGCGTTTTCTGGCGCATCATGAATATCAGCAACGGTCGCTTGAGAGGTAAGTAAAACAAAACGCAATTCGTTTCCTAATGCATTCAGTTTTTCCGCTAAGGCTTTATCCGCATACAGTGTTACTGCCGCTTCTAAAGAGCCACGTAGTTGCTTATCGGTACGAGCTTGCTCTAACACCTTATTGACTTCACTACGAACGGCTAATAATTCCGCCCAGTACTCATCATTTAAGGTTTCAGATGCCTCTAAACCAAATAAATCTGTGTACCATTCTTGAGTGAACACAAATTTCGCACGCTCACCCGGTAACTGTGCCCAAATCTCATCTGCGGTGAACGACATAATTGGTGCCATCCAACGTACTAATGCTTCGATAATATGGTATAGCGCAGTTTGACAACTACGGCGAGCAACACTGTCGCTTTTCGCAGTGTATTGTCTGTCTTTAATGATATCTAGATAGAAAGATCCCATTTCTACTGAGCAGAACTGCATTAGACGCTGAATAACATTATGGAAATCGTAGTTTTCATAGTGTTTGAGGATATCTTCCTGTGCCGCTTTCGCACGACCGACCGCCCAACGATCAAGTATTACCATCTCTTCAGGTTTAACTTGATGTTTAGCTGGATCAAAGCCATTTAAGTTCGCTAAGAAGAAACGCGCTGTATTACGAATACGACGATAAGTATCAGCAGAACGTTTTAAGATCTCATCGGAAACCGCAATTTCCCCCGTATAATCGGTGGAGGCAACCCATAAACGTAAAATATCCGCACCCAGTTTGTTCATTACATCTTGAGGGCTAACGGTATTACCAATGGATTTCGACATTTTACGGCCTTGTCCATCTACGGTGAAACCGTGTGTTAATACTTCACGATAAGGCGCTTTGCCTTTAATTGCCGTTGAAATCATAAGAGAAGACATAAACCAACCACGATGTTGGTCTGAACCTTCTAAATAGAGATCAGCAGAATTGCCATGGAATTCAGGACGAGCATCAACTACGGTTGAGTGCGTGGATCCTGAATCAAACCAAACATCAAGTGTGTCAGGTGTTTTCATGTAATCATCAGCTTCATCACCCAGCAGTTCGCGGATATCTAAGTCCCACCAAGCTTGAATACCACTCACTTCTACACGCTTAGCGACTTCTTCCATTAACTCTAGAGTACGAGGATGAGGCTCTTGTGTTTCTTTATGCACAAACAGCGACATTGGTGTTCCCCAAGTACGCTGACGAGAAATACACCAGTCAGGACGGTTTTCCACCATTGACTCAATACGAGCTTGGCCCCAATCAGGGATCCATTTAACACCTTTGATCTCTTTTAAGGATTGTTGACGTAATCCATTTTTATCCATACCGATAAACCATTGTGGAGTGGCACGGAAGATAACTGGTGTTTTATGTCGCCAACAGCAAGGATAACTATGTTGCATTGCTTCATGATGTAATAGAGCACCTTTTTCTTTTAGTAACTCAACAATCACATCATTAGCTTTAAAAACAAACACACCATCTAAGGTCGGATACGTATTAGGAAGATAACAACCATTAGGTCCAACCGGATTAGCCACTTCTAAACCATATTTTTGACCAATAACAAAGTCATCAGGACCGTGACCCGGTGCGGTATGAACAGCCCCTGTACCGGCATCTAATGTAACGTGATCGCCTAAAATGGCTGGTACATCAAAGCCCATAAATGGGTGATTGAAGCGCAATAATTCTAAATCACTACCTTTACATTCACCTAAAACAGCCCAGTCTGTGACACCGATACGTTTCATAACGTGTTCAACTAAGTCTGCCGCTAAAATGACGCACTCATCATTAAATGAAACTAATGCGTAATTAAATTCGCCATTTAATGCAATTGCACGGTTAGCAGGTAATGTCCATGGTGTGGTAGTCCAAATAACTAAAGAAATAGGTTTATCAGTGACGACACCAAATTTAGCCGCTACAGCGTTTGAATCAACTGCACGGAAACGCACATCGATAGAAGGAGAGGTTTTATCGTAATATTCCACTTCCGCTTCAGCTAGCGATGAACCACAAGCCGTACACCAGTGAACAGGTTTTGCCCCTTTTAATAGGTGACCATTAGCGATAATACGTGCTAATGCACGAATAGTATTGGCTTCCGTTTTGTAGTCCATAGTGAGATAAGGTTTGTCCCAATCACCTAGCACACCTAAACGAATAAAATCTTTTTTCTGCGCCTCTATTTGCTCATAAGCATATTTACGGCACTCCTCGCGGAATTGAGCTGCAGAGACTTTTTCTCCTGGTTTACCTACAATTTGTTCAACTTTTAATTCAATAGGTAATCCGTGACAATCCCATCCTGGAATGTACGGAGAATCAAAGCCTGACAGCCCTTTGGATTTAATAATAATATCTTTGAGAATTTTGTTTACTGAGTGACCAATATGAATATTGCCGTTGGCATAAGGAGGGCCATCATGCAAAATAAATGTTTTCTTACCACTTTTAGCTTGACGAATAGCTTGATACAAACCTTCTTTGTACCAACGTGATAACATTTCTGGTTCGCGCTTTGCTAAATCCCCGCGCATAGGGAACCCTGTTTCTGGTAAGTTCAGGGTATTTTTATAGTCACTCATTCGATTCTCAGTTCCAAGTTTCCGCTAGTTTATGACTCCGACCGCTGCAATAAAAAATCCCTAGCAGCAGCCACATCATTTGCGATTTGCTGTTTCAACGCATCCAATGATGCAAATCGCTGTTCATTACGTAATTTCTTTCGTAACACAACATCAATACGACGTCCATATAAATCCATATTAACGTCGATTAAATGAACTTCTAATTGTACACCCTTACCTTTTACGGTAGGACGACTGCCAATATTAGCCACCCCCGCTAAAGGCGATTGATGGTCGGCTAAATAAACATCAACCGCATAAACACCAGCAACAGGTGCCACTAAGCGTTTCATGGGAATATTGGCGGTTGGAAAACCAATAGTTCTTCCTAATTGATTACCATGTACCACGCGTCCACAAACGCTATAAGGGTGTCCAAGCAATGATTCAGCTAAAGCTAAATCGTCATTGAATAAGGCTTCTCGTACCGCCGTACTGCTAATACGTAATCCTTTGTCACAATAACTTTCAGTATTTGCCACCTCAAATCCGTATCGAACACCGGCTTGTTGTAAAAAATGAAAATCACCTGCTCTATTTTTACCAAAACGAAAATCATCGCCAATGGCTAAGAACTTCACACCTAATTTATCAACTAAGAGTGATGAAACAAACTCTTCCGGTGTTTGTGCCGCAAATTGCTTATCAAATTTGACACATAACAGGTAATCAATACCACACTCTGCCAAATATTTTATCTTATCGCGTAGGCGCGTTAGACGAGCAGGTGCTTTCTCTGGCAAAAAAAACTCCAGAGGTTGAGGTTCAAATGTCATCACAACAGTAGGTAGGCCACGACGTGATGCTTCTTGCTTCAAGTGTTTTAATAATGCCTGATGACCGCGATGGACACCATCAAAATTGCCAATTGTTAGAACACAACCATGATGTTGTGCTCGAATATTCTGTATACCGCGAATTAGCTCCATAACTGGCTCAATACCGTGGAAATAATTGGATTATACCTTGTCAAAGGCTCGAGAGTAACCCAATATATCAATGTTTATTGGTGAGTAATATCTTGCTTTGTCAATTCACTATGATTGTTAAATTAACATGCTCACTGCTAACAAAAAATAAACGATTACTCACTTGTTGGTTATAAAATCGCACAAAATCAACCGTAGATCCGCTTAGAATCTATTATTTATTACTCATATACACGATTTTGATGATTTTTTCACTCAAAAGACTGTATTCTACCCGTCTTAACTGATAAAATCTTGCGCCATCACAACGAAACCAGTGTCGCGTACAACGACGCTAATTTTGTATAAATCCATTGACAAACTTAGGTTGAAAAGGCATATTCCTTCACCTTTGTATTGTCCTCGCTAGAATATATTTGGGAGTTGGAACTTGGCTAATATCAAATCAGCTAAGAAACGTGCGGTTCAGTCTGAAAAGCGTCGTCAGCACAACGCAAGCCGTCGTTCAATGATGCGTACTTACATCAAAAAAGTATACGCAGCAGTTGCTTCTGGTGATAAAGAAGCAGCACAAAAAGCATTTAATGACATGCAACCAATTGTTGACCGTCAGGCAACTAAAGGCTTAATTCATAAGAATAAAGCAGCACGTCATAAAGCTAATCTGCAAGCACAAATCAAAGCAATGTAATTATTGTTTCTTGTGTTTAAAAAACCGGCTTAGGCCGGTTTTTTTACATTCTGTCTATGCAAACTCTACGTATTTCATTCGTTATTGGCTTTCTTTTCACCACTAAACAAAGCTGAAAAATCGGTATTACACACACGTTGTACTGCCGGATGCTGGATCATACGTTCAGCAAAAATAACGTAATACTCTTCTTTTACC
The DNA here is from genome assembly GCF_009915195.1 of Proteus sp. G2674. Lineage (NCBI taxonomy): Bacteria > Pseudomonadati > Pseudomonadota > Gammaproteobacteria > Enterobacterales > Morganellaceae > Proteus > Proteus sp. G2674. The sequence goes on along the minus strand of NZ_JAABLS010000014.1, from coordinate 170,454 downwards.
GAGTCTAATGTGCCTATTTCCTCAATATTACTTTGGACAAATGTCTCATTGGTATAAATAGAAGGTGCAACAAAGATAGCATTATGATTTAAACCAAATGCTTTCATTAATGCGGCATCATCAAATTCACCTAAAATTTCTACTTGAAGATTTTTATTGCGTATCCAAGTTAACAAATGACGACCTAACATAGAGCGTCGACCAGGGATAAGCAATTTTCTATCTTCTAAACATTCTGGGAATGGCTTTTCTGGTATTGGCTGACTACAGAAAAAACTGACACTACACTCACCCAATTTAACAGAGAACAACCCCTCTTGCTGTGAGGAATCTACGGGACAATCAGATAAAATCATATCTAACTTATGCTGACTTAATTGCTCTAACAACAATTCATGAGTCGATTCAAAACAGCGTAAATGTATTTGTTCATGATCAATAACCGCCGTTTCTAATACACGACTAACAAGTTGTTTAGATAACGCATCGGCAACCCCAACATCAAATAACAGGTTAGATTCTCGACTATAGTTGACAATATCTAGCATCTCTTGGCTCAGCATAAACATTTTATCGGCATAGCGAAAAATAAGCTGACCTAATTCAGAGGGAACTAATCCGCGCCCTTGACGCTTGAATAATTTTCCCCCTAATCTTTCTTCTAATGCTTTAATTTGCCCTGTAATTGTCTGAGGTGTCAGATACAGCGCTTCCGCAGCCCCTACAACAGAGCCTTCTTTACACACATGCCAAAAATAATAAAGATGATTAAAATTGAGATGTGACACACGCATAGTGATTTTCCTTTCAACTTCTGTGATCTCATCACACAGACTTCGTTAACAACGCATTAGCGATTGGTGTTCCTTTCTCCAATCCTCATAAAAACACCTACGGCACAATACAAGGTATTGCGCCGTAGGTTTATGTTTATAGCTCGGTTTTTATTGTGTTTAGAAAACGAGTTCCCTACTCAATTTCGCTATTTTTGCTTCTGCTTCAACTTCGGTAAAACAGAGTTAAGCAATAAATATCCCACAACAGCAGCCATGGTTGAGCCAACTAAAATACCCAGTTTAGAGTATGTATTATAGGCTTCTATAGCACCTTCAAACGCAAGACCTGCGATAAAGATAGACATAGTAAAACCGATACCACATAAAACAGAAACGGCAAATATTTGCTTAAGATTAATCGCATCTGGCAATTTTGCAATCCCTAGTTTTACCGAAACCCAACTAAAGAGAAAAATCCCAATCGGCTTACCTAAGAAAAGCCCTAATGCAATACCAACGGGTAAGGTCGATAACATGCCATCAAGGGTAACGCCATTTAAAGAAACCCCCGCATTACTAAATGCAAATAGCGGTAATATTAAGTAGGCAACCCACGGGTGTAAAACATGCTCTAACTCTTCCGACGGTGAAGCCCCCTCTTTATCTCTTAATGGGATCAGGAATCCAACAATCACTCCCGCTATTGTGGCATGTATACCTGATTTCAAAATACACACCCACAAAATAAAGCCTAGGACTAAGTAAACTGCTGTATTACTCACTTTACGCCAATTAAGAATAAACAACATGATGGTGATTAGCGCTGCCAATAATAACGGGACTAATGCCACACTCTTAGAATAAAAGAGCGCAATAATCACAATGACACCAAGATCATCAATAATGGCTAGCGCTAATAAAAAGACTTTCAATTCCACAGGAACGCGACGCCCTAGTAACGCCATTACACCTAGAGCAAAAGCAATATCTGTTGCTGCCGGAATAGCCCATCCTTGCTGACCAATCGCATCGCCATGATTAAAAAATAGATAAATCAAAGCAGGTGCTAACATTCCTCCTACTGCAGCAATTGCAGGAAAAATAGCCCGATCACGTTGCGCTAAGGAACCTTCTTTTAGCTCCCGTTTGACTTCTAATCCTACCACTAAGAAAAAGATGGCCATAAGTGCATCGTTAACCCATAAGATCAACGGTTTATCTAGCTCTAATGCCCCAAATTTAATCATTATTGGGATAGATAAAAACTCATTATACAAAGCACTAAGAGGTGTATTCGCCATTATTAATGCGATAATAGCAGCAACAATCAGAAGAATACCGCCTGATGCCTCTAATCTTAAAAATTGTCTAATAATTGCTGTCATATTGTTAACCTAAAAATGTCTATTTGTGTTAATAATATGCTAATTATGAATTCGTAAAAAACAGATTATTTAGCAAAAATAATTCGGCTTTTTCGATCTCAATCACTTATATCAAGAGTAAAGAAGGAATTATGTAAAAAATAATCAATAAGTAATATCACGAAAGGTAAAAAACAAAAATAAAAAAAATAAAATACAACCTATTGATACAATTATTTTTTATGATAAATATAAGCAATAATTCACATTTAAAATAAGAATTGATAGAAAACAGGTAAATATTCTATTTTTTATCCATATTATTGTGACTATAGTGTGCTTTTTATTAAGAATAGTTGATAATTTACTCACAAGAATAATAAGAGGTGAAGATAATATTGTTCAACCTTTTTTGTTACCAGAGGGGATACCTAATGAAATAAGAGGGGAATGACTATTGAAGATAACAGAGGATAAGTTTCTAGGTATTTTTATGAAATTGATAAGAAAAAGCCTGATAGGCAATACATTATCAGGCTTTTGGGAATGAAGATAACGCAAAAATTATTTGGTTAAATCATCAAAGAATTTTTTTACTCCATCTAAGAAACTCTTAGAGCGCGGTGTATTTTTTTCACCACCTTTACCACCAAATGATTCACCTAGCTGTTCCATAAGCTGCTTTTGTTTTTCATTCAGTTTCACTGGCGTTTCAACAACAACACGGCACATTAAATCACCGACACCATGGCTACGTACAGATTTAACACCTTTGCCTTTCATGCGGAACATTTTGCCAGTTTGTGTTTCTGCTGGAATTTTTAGTTTCACACGACCATCCAGAGTTGGCACCTCAATTTCTCCCCCTAATGCTGCAACCGCAAAGTTAATAGGTACTTCGCAATAGAGGTTATTACCATCTCGTTCAAATATATGGTGCTGACGAACATGAACCTGTACATACAGATCGCCCGCCGGTGCTCCTTGCTCACCCGCTTCACCTTCACCACTTAAACGAATACGATCACCGGTATCCACTCCCGCCGGGATTTTAACTGATAAGGTTTTATAACGTTCAACACGGCCATCACCATGACATTTAGAGCAAGGCTCTTTAATTACTTTACCGCGACCATGACAAGTAGGGCATGGTTGTTGAACGGTGAAGAAACCTTGACGTAAATGAACCTGACCTGCCCCATGACATGTTGAGCAAGTTTCCGCTGATGTGCCTTCTTTTGCCCCACTGCCGTGGCATTTATCACAGGTTTCTAAGGTTGGAATGCGGATCTCTTTGGTAATACCACGAACAGCTTCTTCTAGCGTTAAGTCCATGTTGTATTGTAAATCTGAGCCGCGTGCAGCACGTTGTTGACGACGACCACCACCAAAAATATCGCCAAACACATCACCAAAGATATCGCTAAAGTCAGCGCCACCAAAACCGCCACCGCCTTGACCACCAAAACCACCTTGTTCAAAGGCAGCATGACCATATTGATCATAGGCCGCACGTTTTTGTGGATCGCTAAGAACTTCGTAAGCTTCTTTAATTTCTTTAAATTTAGATTCCGAATCTTTATCACCTTGATTACGATCTGGGTGATATTTCATCGCTAAACGCTTATAAGCACGTTTGATCTCTTTTTCATCGGCTGTTTTACTTAACCCGAGTACTTCGTAAAAATCTCTTTTCGCCATTCTGGATTACCCTTGACATAAGCACACGGGCGTAGAGTTGCCTCGACGCCCGTGTTTCGGTATCAGTAACTGTTCATCATTGAGTTACCGCGGCCCGTTAAGGGCATTATTTTTTATCTTTGCCGTCTACTTCTTCAAACTCTGCATCGACAACATCGTCATCTTTCTTCGCACCTGCATCAGTTGCATCGGCAGTATTACCTGCACCCGCTTGAGCTTGTTGTTGTGCAATTTCTAACAGAGGTTTTGAAGCTTCAACTAACGCTTGCAGTTTTGCTTCAATAGCAGCTTTATCTTCACCTTTAGAAGCAATTTCTAATTCGCTTAACGCTTTTTCGATAGCTTCTTTATCGTTAGCCGCTAATTTGTCACCCGCTTCTTCAATTTGTTTACGTGTACCGTGAACTAATTGATCTGCTTGGTTACGTGTTTGCACTAACTCTTCAAATTTACGGTCTGCTTCTGCATTAGCTTCTGCATCACGTACCATTTTTTGGATTTCTTCTTCATTTAAACCTGAAGAAGCTTTAATGGTGATGTTTTGTTCACGACCACTGTTTTTATCTTTTGCAGATACATGCAAGATACCATCAGCATCGATATCAAAAGTCACTTCAATTTGTGGCATACCACGTGGTGCAGGTTGAATACCATCTAAGTTAAATTGACCCAGTGATTTGTTATCACTCGCACGTTTACGTTCACCTTGTAATACGTGAATAGTTACAGCTGATTGATTATCTTCAGCGGTAGAGAATACTTGGCTATGTTTAGTTGGGATAGTGGTATTCTTCGCAATCAGCGAAGTCATCACGCCACCCATAGTTTCAATACCTAAAGACAGTGGAGTCACGTCAAGTAACAGAACGTCTTTAACATCACCTGCTAATACACCACCTTGAACAGCAGCACCCATAGCAACAGCTTCATCTGGGTTAACGTCTTTACGTGGTTCTTTACCGAAGAACTCAGCCACAGTTTTTTGTACCATAGGCATACGAGTTTGACCACCAACCAGAATAACGTCGTTTACTTCACTGACTTTCAAGCCCGCATCTTCTAATGCAACTTTTACTGGATCCATTGAACGTTTTACTAAGTCTTCAACTAAAGATTCCAGTTTTGCACGAGTCACTTTGATATTTAAGTGTTTAGGCCCTGTCGCATCAGCAGTAACATAAGGTAAGTTCACATCTGTTTGTTGAGCTGAAGATAATTCAATTTTTGCTTTTTCTGCAGCTTCTTTCAGACGTTGCATTGCCAATGGATCATTACGCAGGTCAATGCCTTGTTCTTTCTTAAACTCATCAACTAAGTAGTTAATTAAACGGCTATCGAAGTCTTCACCACCTAAGTGAGTATCACCATTGGTTGACAGAACTTCATAGGTTTTTTCGCCATCAACTTCATCAATTTCGATGATAGAGATATCGAATGTACCACCACCTAAGTCATAAACAGCGATAGTGCGGTTACCCACTTCACGATCTAAACCATAAGCCAATGCCGCAGCTGTTGGTTCGTTAATAATACGTTTAACATCTAAACCCGCGATACGACCCGCATCTTTAGTTGCTTGACGTTGCGCATCATTAAAGTAAGCAGGAACTGTAATAACAGCTTCTGTAACTGGTTCACCTAAGTAATCTTCCGCTGTTTTTTTCATTTTTTTCAATACTTCAGCAGAAACTTGTGGTGGAGCCATTTTTTCGTTACGTGCTTCAACCCATGCATCACCATTATCAGCTTTAATAATTTTGTAAGGCATGATAGAAACATCACGTTGTACTTCCGCGTCTTCGAAACGACGACCGATTAAACGTTTGATGGCAAATAATGTATTTTGTGGGTTAGTCACAGCCTGACGTTTTGCCGGTTGACCAACTAGAATTTCACCATCTTGTGCATATGCAACAATCGAAGGAGTGGTACGATCGCCTTCACCGTTTTCAATAACCCGGGCATTCTTACCGTCCATTACAGCAACACAAGAGTTAGTTGTACCCAGGTCAATACCAATAATTTTACCCATTTAAACGCCTCCAAAGAGAATTCTTTATCAATTTGATTACCAATCTATATGAGGATGAATATTCATTTTTCAAGTCAAAAAATTAATGGACTCAATATCATCACAAAGCGGATAAACATCAACGCAACTCAATAGTGGTAATTGCAGTTGAAAAATAGATGGGGTCATAAATACATTCATCAAGGGGAAAAATAAAAAAAAATAGTAAAAAGATAAAAAAAAGATCTAGTAAAATAACAATATAAAAAATAAATATTACATATCAATAGGTTATGACAAACATTATCTTTAACCCATTATGATGATGTAAAACAACAACGATAATCCATTAATATAAAAAATAACTAATTGAAATATAACAGTTTCAATCAATTATTGCACAAAGTGGGTTATCTCAATGATCAATAAATCATCAACAGAAGCATCACTCATAGGTAAAAATAGCAGGTTGTTCTTATTTAATTTTATTAGGGCAAAACGTACTCACATTCAATATTAATAACAAAAACAACCGATGCAATGTATTAAGCAGATGTAGAACGGCGTGCTGATTTAGGTCTAAAGGCAACCACAATTTCTTCGTTAGTTTCGATATAAGGGCCATCCAATAATTGAATACAATAAGGAACACTGGCAAAAATACCACTGACAATCACCTGTCCCTCACTGTCTTTTAATCCCTCTAATGTCTCTGCGATCGCTTTAGGCTGTCCCGGTAAATTTAAAATTAAGGCTTGATTACGAATAACTCCCACTTGACGAGATAAAATCGCCGTAGGAACAAATTTCAAACTGATTTGGCGCATTTGCTCACCGAAGCCTGGCATCTCTCTATCAGCAATCGCCAATGTTGCATCAGGCGTAACATCACGACGAGCAGGCCCTGTGCCTCCCGTTGTTAAAACCAAGTGACATCCTGCTTCATCAACCAGTTCACATAATGTTTGTTCAATCATCAGTTGCTCATCGGGGATCAAACGTGATTCGATATGAAAAGGGGTTGTGATTGCTTTTTTTAGCCAAGCTTCTAAAGCGGGCAGGCCTTTATCTTCATAAACACCACTGGATGCACGATCAGAAACAGAAACCAGTCCTATACGTAATTCATTCATATCAACCTCAAATTAATCAATAACTGCCAATTAGCGTGCTGATATTAACACGAGAACACGGGTGAATTAAAAACAATCTCAGTAAAAGCTATTATGTTATTTTAGCTATAAAAAAACGGGAGTTTTATACTCCCGTTTTTTATCACATTAATGATTTAATCTTAGTCATCAAGATATTTAGCAATATAAGAAGCAGCTAAAAGTTTAGCTTCTGCTAATTGAGCAGCATTGAGGGCACGGGCTGTTCGTTTTAGCATAGCCTCATCACCTTCACCATTTTCTACAGCAACAGCAAACCATGCATAGGCTTCTTTCAAGTTACGTTTAACCCCTTTGCCATAATAATAGTTTATTGCAAGGTTATTTTGTGCCAAGCCATTACCTTGTAGCGCAGCTTTTTTATACCATTCATTCGCTTTACGTTGATCTTTTGCTACACCATCACCTTCGTCATACATCACACCAAGGTTATTTTGCGCATCTCGATTACCTTGATTTGCCGCTTTGGTATACCAGAATACCGCTTTGCTACCATCACGCTCGACCCCTTCGCCTTCATCGTAAGAGACAGCTAAGTTGTATTGTGCATCAGCATGACCTTGCTCTGCGGCTTTAGTGTACCAAGTCACCGCTTTTTCATGATCTTGTTCGATACCGATACCTTCATCATATGAAATCGCTAAATTATACTGCGCATCGCTATCACCTTGTTCACCGGCTTTTGTATACCAATATACTGCTTTTTCATGATCTTGCTCTACACCATCCCCTTCATCAAAAGAGACGGCCAAATTGTATTGTGCTAAAGAGAGTCCCTGAACAGCCGCTTTGTTATACCAATAAACCGCTTTTTCAGCATCACGCTCAATATCATCATTCATATCATACATTAACGCTAAATTTAATTGCGCTTCTGCATGACCTTGTTCAGCCGCTTTTGTGTACCACTCCAATGCTTTTTGTGTATTTTGTTCTACACCTTCGCCACCTTCATATTTAACACCAAGTTGATACTGAGAAGCGGCATTCCCTTCTTCCGCACTTTTTTCAATCGCAGGTAAAGAGAAGGCTGTTTTATCTTCTGACATAGCAACGCTACTAAAAAAGAGCGATGCCAGTACTGTTGCCAAAACCATCTTTTTCATAATTCACCAATAATAAATAGGATGTTTTTAATAATTAATTTTTATAATTATTACCGGATAAATTATTTATTCCAATCAATTTAATCTTAAAATCAATCAAAACATTTTTTAAATTTAAAAAAAAAGACAATAATTAACTATAAAGAGATGAAAAGTCACAAAATAAGAAAATTTAATTTTAAATTAGAAGAAACACGCAACCATTTTAACCAAATTGAACCACAATAAAAGAAATGATAGATTAGAGCCCCCCTAGAAAATGACTCGCAATTCAGCCCACACCACTGAGGCATGAGCTGAATAATTAATAGATAAAATAATAACTTACTTTAGAGCATCTGATACTTAACCTAAATGCTTAGTGATGATTGGCATTAAAGTCCATTCTTTAGCTTCAGGCAAAAGGGTTCCTTGCATAGAAGACAACTGAGTTTGATTAAACTGAGCCATTTCATGCACAATAGAGACTAATGCTTCATCACTCAGCACCTCCTCCCTTTGTTCAATCTGATAAGTGCTCTGCAGCTCCTCTTTATATTTATTTTTTAATCTCACAATAAAACTTTTATCCTGAGAAAGAAGAACTTCATCATCATTATCACGGGAAGATAACATCACTTCGCCTTTATCCAACCCAGTAATAAAAATAACATTTTTCCCTACATGATCGTTAATCGTGATCTCACCATGATGTTTGTTAATTAAGTAGATATCATCCCCCTCTCCACCTTCCAGATAATCATTACCACTCTCTGAAATAAGAACATCATTCCCTTTACCGCCATAGAGCTTATCATCCCCTTCATTGGCAAATAAAATATGCTGTCCGCCCTCCACAATAAGAGTATCGTTTCCTTTGCCCCCGGCAATTACAGAGCAACCTTGATTTTTATTTATCAACATATCATCACCTGTTAGCAAATCGATAATAGGTAATAATTCAATATTTTGAATTGAATTATGTTTAAGCAAATTAGATAAAAATGCGTGTTGTTGTAATGGCGGAGATAAATAAATATTACTATTTTCCATCATTATCTTATTTAAAATAAGGGATTCAGGAATAATAACATAATCATCAAAATAACTGATAGATAATTTTTCTTTAACAACAGGTATTAACAACTGTTCGCCACTATCACTATTTGGCAAAATAAACATCTTATTGTCTTTATCAATAAATCTGATTTGAATACCTGAATTTAAAATTTTATTTAAACTTTGTTCAGTCATGTTTATATCTATAAAGCGATGAGCAGCTGGATTATAGCGATGAGAGATAACACCGTTTTCAAACTTAAGATCATACCCACTAACATCCGGTAAAATAAAGGTAGATAGATTATCAACACTTTCATCATCAACTGTTTTACTAGGAAATATCTCAATACGCTCATTGCTGTTTTGAGCTATAAACGTTTTTAGCTGATAAACATCAACACCTGCGGTTAATGTTATTCGCGTATTATGATCAATGGCTAAATAAGTATTATTGCTACTATCTCCTTCAATAGATAATTCTATCGAGTTACCGTTAGCAAGTCCGCTGTATTTTAATTCAGGCAGTATATTATATTTAACAGAACAGGAGCGTGAACGAAGATTAAACTCTCTATTATTGCTATTTATGTATATATATTCATATTTATCATCAAGATTTGAATAATTCTCCATATAGCTAAAGTTAAATAACGGTTCACTATTACAATTAGCATCACTATTATTATTTAAAATAAACCCATCATTTGTAATAATGCAATAATTAGTTAGTACATCAAAACTGTTCTCATTTTTAAATATGTTTTTTAAACGTATCGATGTTGCAGGAAGTGGCGTTTGTGTCTTATCTTCATTGATAATAAAGCCATTATCTAATAAAAAAACAATATCTGAACCAATACGTTTTATTGATTTTATATCTTTTAAGTTATGTTCTAGTTTAACAATATTTTGCTCAGATGCATTTTGATTATTTTCTAGTTTTTCATCTCCAGTTACTTCATTGATGATAATAGATACTTCTTTTTTTCCTTTATAAAAAGCATTTAGTCGTGAAATAATATAAGTATCATGCCCCTCACCACCATTAGCGAAACCTTCAGATAGCTTAATCGTATCATTCCCTTTTAATCCTAGGACATAATCATTACCATAAGCTGCATCAATATAATTATCATCATCACTTCCCATCAATATATCATCACTATTTCCACTACAAACAATATTTTCAAAGCTATCTAAATAAGCAATAACTTCATCAGTTCTAGGGGAAATGCTTGGCATTGAATCATTTATTATAAATGGTGAGGTTATTCCTGTTTCTTTATCAAAGAAATAGAATGTTGAAGGTTCAAATCCAATACTATTAGACTGATTTTTAGATCTTACAAATTTAACATAATTACCTTTTAAATTAATATTATAACCTGAGTATAATGGTGAATTATCAGCGATACGTAAAGTATCTATGCCGTCTCGCCCATAAAAGCGACTAGCATGATTAGGTGATTCAGTAACATAAAGATTAAAAATATCATTATTGTTACCACCACTTAATCTTTTTATACCATTATAAACATCAAATACGTTATGAGCATGTGCTGGGGCTGAAATAATATCATTCCCATTATTCGTATTAAAATAGAAAAACTCACCATCCTTTCCTAAATAATCATATACAGCACAAACCCCATTAACATTATGTGTTCCTAAATTAGCACTTCTTCTATTATAATTAATATTTTCTCTTGTATTCCTTGTTAAGTTTAAATATTCATTAGATTCCAATTCAACATTATATTTATATAATTCATTGACATAGAAATCAACATCATAAATAAGTACTTCATCAGTGCCTATATTTTTTTTAGGCTCATAATATCTAAGGCTTGTTGAGTAAAACCCAAATGAATTTGAAAAAGCTTTCATTTGAGCAGCTTCAGTTTCAGTATATAGCTCACCAATAGTCAATACTATTGGCTTATTATTTATAATAACATAACCAGAATCAATCTCTTTGGGTATATTAGAAAGTGAGTAATATCTCTTCTCAACAAACTCATATTCTTCATTTGTATAAAAATAATAACTTTGAGGATTAGATTCAATAAGCTTTTTATAAAATGCCTTACTATTCTCATCGACTCTAGTACGAAAATAGTTTTTGGTATCAAGTAATGTTATTTCATTTTTCTTAGATGAAGTTAAATCCCCAGTAAAAAGAACAGATAGCCCATTTTCTATCTCTTCACTAACAGTAAAATTAATTCTTTTTTTAACGTCTTCAATTACCCTTACTGCATTATAGATAGCTAAAAAAGCGGTAATGGCTGCACCAATCACAATTCCGACAGGACCTGCGCTTGCACATCCCGCTAAAATAGCAATTGAAACCCCAATAGTGACTAATGCTGAAACAACAGCAAAAGTACCATTGACAATATAGTCGATTTTTTTTCTAGTATCAGTTTCAGAAGATATACGACTAAAATTATCATAGGCATTATAAATATCAAAACCTACTGAAAGGATATTTAAAGCAATGCCTATACGAGTACTTATTTTCCCTGCATATTCTAACTTATTAGAACGATGTTTTAACATCCCTTTCGCAACAGCAATTTCAATGATTTCAGAAAGTCCATTATATGCCATTTCAGACCACATTATTGCTAAATTTCTTACTATCTCTTTGCGTTCATGTGGTTTTAAATTTCCATTTTCGAGAGATTCAATCATATTTAAAGTTGAAACTATAGTTTGCCAAACTCCAAAACCAATATTTGCATAACCAATTTTTGATATAATCCTCATATGGCGAGGTATTTTCAGAGAAGGATTTCGTAACTCATGCCAATAATTAGAATCAATATTGCTATTATTTAGCTCAATAATTTTCATTAACCGTTCTTTAGCTACAATATAATCAGTTCTCGACGTATCTGGTGAAAGGATATTTTTAATATTTTTTTCTTTATTCTTTAGAATTTTTTTTAACAAAGAAACTATTTTCTGATCTATTTCAGAGCCAGAGGCGGATAAAAAAAAAGTCATTTAATTTTTCTGCATCAAACTTTAACTTATTTTGCCAATTTGGAATATCCTGTAAATTAATACTGATGATAGATTTCCCATCAACGCGACATCCCAGATCATATAAAATAGCTTTATCAATCTCAATACCAGCAATTTTAATGATATTCTGTTGAATTATATCACTAGAAATTTTATTTTTAAGTATATTAAATTTATCAAATAGTTCAGAGGAGATAATCCCTTCCTCATTAACATGATAAATGACTCCAGAAACAGAGGTTTCATTTGAATAATCCACTGCAATATTATTCTTAACATTATTTATTTCATTTAAGAAGCTAAATAACTCTACGGTCATTTGTTCTCTATCACTACCTGTTATATTAATTACACCGACGTCAGAAATAAAAACACGATAAATAAAGCGACCATCTTCTGTAGTCGATATATTTAAATTAATCTTTTTAGTATTTATCTCTAGCAGATAATTACCTATAGATAATTGGCTTACTTTATTATTAAGAATACCATCTGCAATTTTAAATATATTATTATTCATTACTTCTTTTTGTGAAATATCGGCAAGTAATGCATTAAAAATAGACAGGTACTCTAATTGCTGTGGCGTTAATTCATTATACGCTAATTTTATATATAACTTTTCTAATAGATTAATATGTGCCATTAAAGTATCATGAGTAACTTTTCCATTTAAACTAGCATATAGCAATGTTAATAAAGAAGAGGTATCACTATTATTATCAAAAGGCAGTCTTAAAATAAACGTATCATATTGATTTTTATTCTGAGAAGATTGAAGTAATTTTTTCTTCAATAATAAAATAGCATGGCTAATATTTTGTCTATTAGTCTCTATTTGCTTAACAGTATAAAAAACATCATGGATAGACTTATCTTTAAAATTATTTTTTTGTGTTAAGTAAAACTGAGTTTTTTCAATATCACGAATAAAATGAGTATAACTTTCTTGATTAGAAACTAATTTCAATAATTTACCACGTAATGTATCAAAATCAGTAGCAAAAAACTCCATCAATATTGATTTAGAGGCATCAGATAATGTATCAATACAACTAAGTTGATCATGAATCGCATCAACCAATAATTTAACATTAATAAACTTTTCTTTTAATGGATCATTTAAATAATAATCATGAGTAAAACTAGCCAACCATTCTTCTCTGCTTATTTTTTTATTTATATATTGATTATATTTTTTATTTGAAAGTGGATCATTAATAATTTGTTTTAATATATCCACATAATTTTTCTCAGTTCCAAATATCGTTGATAATTCCTGAGAATAGCGATAACCTGCATATTCTGGGGTTAGCTTTTTATTTATGATTTTATCAATAAAATTATTTTCAATCGTAGTATCAATATATTCAGTATTAATTTTATTAATTGTATCAAGTAATCGTTTATCAGATATTACAGCTTCTAAAGCTTCAGTAACGGTGCTTCGATGATTATCGATAGCAACTCCTTTTAAACTTGCATCGTAAAGATCAAAAATAGGCTCACTTGGTATTAATATATCCGTTGCTTCTAATACAACATAATATTTATTATTTTCTTTTCTTTGCGATACAACACGAAAATGCTTACCCGGAGCAATCATCACCTGATCAGTAAATCCATTACTAATACCCATCATCGTTCTAGCATTGTGTTCTCCTAAGATAGATATAAAAACATTATTGTCATCTTTTTTTATCTTTTGAGCATTTACACTACCTCTAAGAACACTATTAATGGCAATCACTGCTCCGGTATCAATATTTTTTGTATAAGTGGATAAATCATCGACATAAATAGATTTATAAATTGGTTCTTTTATTTCAGGTAAATCTAATATGATATTAAATATATTATTTAATCGAATAGAATCAGAACGGTTTAAATAATTTTCTGGAGTAGACATAATAAAATTAAAAATCTTATATCCCCCTCGCTTAAACCAAGATAAATCTCTTTTATACTGATTAATTCGTTTTTTTAAGTTTATTGGTAATTTGCTATAAACACCATAACTATCTATGTCTTTCTTAGCCGCCTCAATGTGATTGTAAGGCGATTTTAATAGCTCTATTTCTTTATTGGCTTGCTGTGAGCTTGTATTGATAATATTTTCTAATTTATTACTTCTTATTAACTTCAATTCATAATCTGAATATTCACTATTAATTTTATTTAATGGTGATTTATGCTTGTTTTTAGCTGAAAATATTTTTTCCAATAGCTCTCTATTATTTAGATAATTTTCAGAGGACTTTCTTCTTCTTGAAAAGTAACTTTCTTCGATTCCCTCATTCCACCTTTCATTTAAAGGTGATATAAATCCATTATTTATCACTAATTGCTGAAAATCTGAAAATTCTTTTGCATCACGTATGATGATAACATTGTTCTCAGTAACAACAAAAAAATCTCTTAATGTATTGTTATCTGCATTTAATTTTTTATCTAATAACTCATTTGGTACAAAAAAAGTCGCAGGAAAATTATCTGTTATAACTGAAAAAGGATTTGCATCATCAGCACCATGATGGATCATCTCCTTTCCTTTTTCTCTCTGTAATAATCTATTGAGTTTATTTTTTATATTCTTAACATGTTGGCTAATTATACCTAATTGTTCACCTTCATAACGATCATAGAGATCTTTATTATTATAATACTCTTGGTAAGTAGGTGATAACTCATCATAATTAACACTACTTCTCCATTCTTCCCATGGAATAGCTTTTCTTACTGTTGATTTTTCATTCAAATCATTATAAGAATACATAACAGTAAATAAATCATAATCTGCAATCATAGGTTTTTTCGATATTGGATCAGCCAGTACATTAATAGGGATTAATTTTCCATTATCGTAAGAATTAACTGTATAGGTGACTTTCCCGTCTTGATCAACTTTAGATAAATAGAAATAATATTCTTTATTATCAACACGACATGTCACCTGAATAATATCTGTTAAGAGATCAGAATAATTTAAAATATTATTTTGCTGCAGTTCTCTAACACGCTCTGGTGAAAGTGTAAGTGGCACTGAGATAGCATACCCTTTATCAAGAGCTTCCTGATTTGCTAGATTATATTTAGCCACATTGTTTCTAGCTGATAACTTAGCAAGAGATTGATCAACAGGAATAAACCCTGCCATAGGCCCCCAATCAGAACTTTTCCCTTTAATTAAAAGCCCTTTACTGCTGTATTCTCTAGATTGAATTAATGTCGTTGATCGCGCATCTATAGGTCTAACGCCAATAATCACATTTTCACTATCCGCTGCCTGCCTAAATGCTTTCTGATCATTTTCAGGCATACCAATAGTAGGAATAGGCTCCTGCCCAATAGGCGCTAACGTCAAGTTTCTTGATTGATAAATAGAAAATTTTCTAACTGGATCAGGTTGATGATATTTGCAATTGTAAAAATTATTATATTCTTCACGATGACTGAAACTAAATTTTTTAACTTCATGGCCAAATGATCTTAAGATCCTATCGATTAAAAAATTATTTTCATCTGTAATTTGATGATCATGGGCAATATAAATACCAGTTTTATATTTTAACTGCTTTACTTTGTTTACAACTGAGATTAAATCATTATTAGATGAACTTAAGACGATCCCTTCAGGGAAATAACCTCTTTTATTTAGTAAATGAAATAAATCAAAAACTTTTTCACCACTTTTATTATGTCCATGTAACAATATTGAATCTAAATCAACATTATAATTTTTAATTAAATAATCATATGCTTTTTCACCTGCATCAATATCTGTTGAAGCATCAATAATAAAAAAATCATAGCCTGCATTATGATATTCTTGAGCAAAGTTTAAATAATGAGTCTCTAAATTATCAATATCGGATAAAAGTAGAACAACTTTTCTCATTGTACTTCGTTTTTTATCAGAAAAGGAATAGTAACCCTTTACTCCTGCTGCATTAATAGCTAATAAGTCACTTTCTCTTATTTTATTTTTAATAAATAATTCTTTATATTTGATATTATGACTAATTTTTGCATTTTCTTGTTGATTTATTGCTATTCCTTGATAATTAATAATATTACTACCAACTATACTATCTAAAGTTTTATTATTTATTTTTATTTCAGCAAGTTTTGTAGCATTAATGTCAATAATTTTTTTGAAAATAAAATTATTTTTACTATTTTTTTCTAAACCATATAGCAGTCCAGCATTGATTTCATTAGATTTAAAAAAATGATTAAGATAAGATATGAATTTTCTTTTAGATGAAAACTCAACCATACCAAAATTAGGATCGTAAAGACCAAAATTATCATTATTTTTATCTAAATTAGCCCAAACGATAATAACGTGATCTGATGTATATAATTGCAGATAACAACTACCTGAATTAAGCTTTTTATTAGTAAGCTTATTAATAACATAATCTAATGAACGTTTATCATTATTTACGCTTCCTACCGTGTTAGAAATTTCATGATGATTTTTACTTAATTCATTAAGACACGACACAAGATCCTGACTTAACTTCTTGAAATTATATTCATCATAATGTTTGTTATTTATTATTGATAATGCCGCCATTAAATTACTAATAAAATTGCGACTTCTTCCAACATCCCCCATATGTTCTAAATATTTTGCAACTAACATTAGCATTGTCAGTGCTTCATCTCCCCCTTCTATACTATTTTCTGAATTAAGCAGAAGTTGTTTCTGGGGAAATAATAATAACTTTGCTTTATTATCTATACCATTATTATTATTAACTTTATCAAATAATAGAGTGAAATTTTTATATTGTTTATTTTTTGCTCCTGATCTTTCCACTCTTAAGTCTACTTCTTTGACAATAGCACCTAATTGTCTTTTACTCAGAGTATATTTATTCAATATGATAAAATCTAATATTTCTTTTATCGTCATTTCATGATAATAATCAGGAATAACTGCTTTTATATCATCTTGATATCCTAATAAAAAACTTTTTTCATGTCTCAGCAAAGGATATAAGGTTGATAAGTTTTCATATATTTTATTAGCGTAAAAAATATTGTCTAAATATTTTTTTATTTTAGCACTATCTTTTATTTCACCTATAATAGGTTCATAAGCGACATACTCTCCTGCTAAACCATCATGTTCCCTCCATATTGTATTTTCGTTATTTATTGATGAAGGAATATAAATAGTATCATTTTGGGATCTTCTAATTTGATTATTTTCTACATTAAAAATAGGTGTATTTAATCTACTGGAAATCCCTTCTACATATATAATCCCTTCTTTAAAATTATAAAGCTTATCTTTATCAGCAACAATTAAAACTGTTTCATTTTCAATTGTATTATCTATAACTAAATCATAAAATTTTTTGATACTAATATTTTTTTTAATAAACTCATTATGAAGTCCATTAGTGTCATTCTCCCCCGCAGCTATAAGTGAAATATTATATTTTCTACATATTTTAATTAGTTTAGCTAATTTTTCATTATTTTCTAATAAATTAATAATTCGAGTATTAGTTTTTACTCCATTAAGATAATTATTTAAATCCTCCTGATAGATACGAGGTATTAAATCTGTGATAATCTTTTTAAAATTGCTTACTAGTTTTGATGGGTTATTTATTATATAATCGACACTATTTTCGTTATTTTCAAATAAAATAAAACCTATACCTGTCTTTTTAATATTCTTAATAGCTAATTCTTTTATATCCCCCTCTGAAACAATAGGATCAAGATGAGAATATTGACTGCTATCTTGCTGAATTAATTGATTTTCTGTAGTAAGAAAAAAATTATTTAATTCATTAATTTCTAATTGTAATACTCTATTCACATATTCATTATTAATGAATACTTCAGTAAAAATTTCTTGTCTTGTTTTATTACTATTCTTTTTATATTTATCAATTTTTTTATCTATAATTGATAATAGTTCTTTAACACCTTGGTTATTGTTAAATGTCATTAATTCATCATATGTTAATCTCAAATGGATTTGATTATTACCATCATAATAAATCATATTCTTAAGTTGATTATTATCTATTTTTTTTATTATTTCTAATATATTGTTTTTATTGTTATCAAGTACTATTGTATAGTCATAACTTACTATCCCTTGAGGCCTTTTTATATCATCAGTTAAGAATTTATGATTAATAATATTATCATAAATAAATTTACTCTGTTGAAAATTACCATCATTTATTCCCTTTACCATAACTTGATAAAGCTTAGTTGCGATAGTGCTATTTTTTTTTGCCAGAGTAAGAATTTTATTTTTTTCCCACTCTAATTTACCATAAAAAAGAAGTTCTTCTATATTTTTTTTTATTTCTAGCAATTTATTACTTATAGGTAATTCTTCATATTTATTAATAAAATATGAAATATTATTAATCAAATCAAAACTGGATCTTAGCTTTTCAAAGTAAATATTAGAGTTTAATTTTTTGATTATTTTTGTTATTTTTATTATATTGTTTTTAATCTCTCCCTTATAACGGTTAAGATCTTTACTAATAATACTAATGTATTCATTATGATTAAACTTAATATATCCGGCAGGATTATCCCCGCCCCATACTGTGTTAAATTCTATTGGTGTAATGGCGACATTTTTATTTGTTTTTTTTAAGATTATTTTACTGGCATCTTCAAATTCAATTATTTTATTTATATTATCTTTTAGTAAATAAAGTGCATCTTCTACATCACTTTCAACAATACTTATATCTATTAATTTATCATTATATTTTATTTGTACAATTAAAATACCTCTTTCATCATAATGTATTACCCTAGCTGTAACATTTTTCGCAAGTTCTAATGAAAAATCAACTGTTTTTAGATTTTCTGCAATACCTTTATTTATAAATGTTTTTCTATTTTCTGATGACTTATCATTACTAAATAAAGGTTTATAATTTTCACTTTTAACTTCAATAAATTCATCAAAATAAAACAATGGTTCATTTTCTATTTTAGTAAGCCCATAAGTTTTTTGTTTTTCTCTAATAATGTTTTTTAAGTCTTTGATGTTATCAAATTCAAATGTACCAAATTGCGGATCAAAGAAAGAAATTTTATATTTTCCTTCTGAATATTTTTTATAAGTGATCGCTATTTGATGTCGATCAAACCCGACAAATATATATCTGCAGTCCTTTCCTGTAAGTAATCCATCTATTTTTTTAAAAAGTAACTCTTCATTTAAGAATTTATTTTCTTTATTAACTGGTTCTAATCCAAGGCCTTTTAATACCTTAGCATATGGAATTTGACCATCAAAACTATTATAGTGATGTATTATCCCATTAATTCTTTCTTGTTGATAAGCCTGAAAATAAATGATATTTTTAGTTTCTTCTGTTAATTGCATCAATTTGTATTCATAAATAGCTTTTTGTATTTTTTCCTTGAATCCTCCAACATTCTGATCACTAGGTTTAGTTTTATATAGATCGGCAAAATTTCTTAACCATTTTAGATAATTTTCTGCACCTTCAATACCACTGTTTCTAACTTCTATTAAATATCTTAAATTTAATCCTTCCATCACAATATCTAACAACTGCCCAGTATAACTACTCATAGCTATATCTAGTTGTTCTAACATATTTTTTAATGGTAAAACTAAATCTTTACCGGGTGAAAATACAACTCTCTCGCCATTTATTTTTTCAACCATCCATTTATTATTTTTCTGATAAATTAAACTTTCAGCTTTATTTTTAATTTTAGCATAATTTTCAGTTAGCAAAGAAATCGCATTTTCAATATTATCTGTATAGATATGAACAATCACTTCACTATTATCTTTATTATTTTTTACTAAAAAAACCTTTTTGTAATCATATAACTCTATTAATTTAATGGAGAAATCTTCATTAACTTTGACAACTTCTTTAATCTTTATACTATTAATAATCTGTTTACTTAAAAAACGTTCATTTATTCCCCATTTCTCTATATTGTTCGCTAATTTCGTGAATTCTTTTTTCTTATAAGCAGTAAACTGTACTTCAACTTTCTCATCTATATGGTTTATATTGTTAAATAAATAATCTAATAAAAGCTTTCTATTATTAAATGAACGTTTTTTCTTATTGTTACTAATAATTTCATATTTACTTTTTTCATTATTAATGTGAATAAAAAATCTCTTTCCATAAAAATTAAGATCATAAATACAATATTCATTATTCGTGAATAATGACTCTAACGATCTTTTACTGGTAGTAATTTTATTCTTTGCTTTCTTTGCTTTTTTTGCTTCTATCTCGTTAATAAATAATTGTATATTCTCATCTAATTTTTTTTTGATAGATTGCATATTTTTTGTTTCTTTATTTCTATTATAAATAGCAAATCCTTCTGCTATTTCTGATAAATAATCTTGTGCAATATCTTCATTTTTATAAATACTGAGAATTAAATATTTTTCTAAAAGTAAGTTTTTTATTTCGTTATAATCTATAGTTTTATCTGTTATGTTATTTTTGATATATTCTTTTATTCTTTTAGCAAGAGGATCAAAAATTCTATCTAATATTGTTATTACATGATTATTCATACAAACTCCTTTTATTTACAAAAAATATTGATTATTTAATATTGATTAGCTATAAAATAATATTTTATACAATATATTAATTATCACTTTCATAAATTAACTCTTTGAACAATATACTATTTATATTGCATATCATGTTTACAGGATTAATGAATAAAACAGGTATAATATTATTGATAACAATACATTTAAGAATATATTAAAACCATATTTATATATAATATAAATATTTTTATTTTCCAGATATAAAATGAATAATCATATCTACACAATGAATTATTATAAAAACTCTATCGATGATAATATATTAAGTCGCGTTTATAGTATCACTAAAGAAAAACCCCATGTGCATTACATGGGGTTTTGAGGAGTTGTAACCTAATTATCTCATTCAAGTTACAATTGGTATTAACTTAATTTATGAGAATAAGAGATTAGATTATAATAAATCTGCAATCATTTTCTCTAATTTTTCCTGATCAACCGCAAATTTACGAATACCATCAGATAATTTATCAACAGCCATTGGATCAGCATTATGTTGCCAATAAAATTCAGCTTCAGTGATTGGCGCAGGACGTGATTTAACTTCACCATTAAAGGATAGTTTATGCTCTACTTCACCTTGTGCTTCTGATAACTCTTTTAATAACGCAGGAGAAATAGTTAGGCGATCACAACCTGCTAATTCTAAAATTTCACCAATATTACGGAAGCTTGCTCCCATAACGACGGTGTTATAACCATGCTCTTTATAGTAGTTATAAATTTCAGTTACAGAAATAACACCTGGATCTTCTGCTGGTGCAAACTCTTTTTTATCTGTATTGGCTTTATACCAATCCATAATACGGCCAACGAATGGAGAGATCAGGTATACACCAGCTTCTGCACATGCACGAGCTTGAGCAAAAGAGAACAGTAAAGTTAGGTTACAGTTGATACCTTCTTTTTCTAATTGCTCAGCTGCACGAATACCCTGCCATGTAGAAGCAAGTTTAATCAGGATACGATCGTTACTAATACCCGCTTCGTTATACAGTTTAATTAAACGACGCGCTTTGACAATACAGGCTTGGGTATCATAAGAAAGACGTGCGTCAACTTCTGTTGAAATACGACCTGGGATCAGTTTTAAGATTTCTAAACCAATATTGACAGCAAGTTTATCACACGCATCAACGATTTGTTGCTCGCGAGAATCACTTTGTGAACGCGCCCATTCAATCGCTTCATCGATTAATTTACGATATTCAGGAATTTGGGCTGCATTTAAAATTAAAGAAGGGTTGGTAGTTGCGTCTTGAGGTTGATACAGTTTCATTGCTGCAATGTCACCTGTATCAGCTACAACTGTAGTCAGTTTACGCAAAGAAGTTAATTTGTTGGTCATTTTGTTTATCTCATCTACTAGGTAAATCTGTTTGCAGTCACCTGCGGATATCTATTGATAATAACATGGACTGCTCACACTACAAGATGCTTAGATTCATCGAAAGCAATTATTTGAATGCCAAACGATTTCGCAAAACAAAAGTAGCAAAAAACAGAATAACAACTCAGGCTGAATCGTTTAATATGTCTATTTTATGGCACATTGGTGAAAGTATTGTTTTTTCCTATTATTATGATTTAACTTATCTACCAAACAATTTGCTATAGTAGAACTAAATCAAAATAACTATTGAGGGAATTATGCTAATTACTATTTCACCAGCTAAAACACTGGATTTCGAATCGCCTTTAGCAACAACGCAGTTCACCCAGCCTGAATTGCTAAAATATTCCCAACAACTTATTACAGAATGTCGAAAACTGTCGTCCAGTGATATCGCAAGCTTAATGAAAATTAGTGATAAATTGGCAGGACTAAATGCGGCTCGCTTTGGTGAATGGCAACCTGACTTTACACCCGATAATGCGCGACAAGCCATTTTAGCGTTCAAAGGTGATGTTTATACCGGAATGCAAGCCGCTGAACTTTTCACAGATGACGACTTTCAATTTGCACAACAGCATTTGCGTATCCTTTCCGGTTTATATGGCGTATTGCGCCCACTCGATTTAATGCAACCTTACCGCTTAGAGATGGGCATAAAACTGAACAATAAAAAAGGCAGTGATCTATATCAGTTTTGGGGTAACATAATTACTGAAACGTTAAATAACGCCCTTGAAGCTCAAGGGGATAATATCTTGGTTAATCTAGCCTCTGATGAATATTTTAAATCAGTCAATCCAAAAAAACTCAATGCTGAAATTATTAAACCTGTTTTTCTTGATGAGAAAAATGGCAAATATAAAGTGATTAGTTTTTATGCTAAAAAAGCAAGAGGCTTAATGAGCCGTTTTATTATTCAAGAAAGATTAAGTGATAAGGCACAACTTAAAGAATTTAATCTAGAGGGTTATCAATTTAATGCCGCCGAGTCTGAAGGCAATACCCTTGTCTTTAAACGTGCAGAACATCTAGCAAAATAAGCCTCATTTTTTGCTATCAAATAATAGTAATTCATAAAAATAGCCCTGAAACTAGGGCTATTTTTATTGGGTCACAAGGGAAATTATAAATGCTTAACGACCACAGCCAAAAGCGACCAGTTTGATGAGGGAATAACATCACTGCCTTGCATCGTCGATAGTTGTTGCTGATTAAATTGAGCCATTTGTTGAATAATTGTCGCAAGGGATCCCATTGATAATGTCTGTTCTTTTTCGATAACCTTCACAGGATCAGTTTCTATTTTCTCTACTCGGTTTGTTTTAACAGTCAAGACAAATTGATTATCGGTAGTTCGATACTGTTTATCTTCACCTGCTTGAGAGGATATTAATTTTTCATGCTCAGATAATCCTGATACAAAAATATGGCTCATTTCACCTTCATCATACACCGTCACTTCACCATGACGTTTTTGTACCACATAAACATTATTACCACTTCCTCCACTTAGATAATCATTCCCTGAGGTTGAAATAAACAGATCATGTCCACTTCCGCCATTAAGATTATCATTACCTTCTCCAGCAATTAAAATATGGTGCCCTTCATTGACAACAATATGATCATCACCTTTCCCCCCATCAATCACTGAACTACTTTGATTATGATTAACAACAATATCATCACCATCCATTAATTCTATCACCGGTAATAAATCTATCGCTTGCATAGCTTGGGGCGAAATATTATGTGCTAATAGACTTAAAATAGAGGGCATACGTGGAGATAAAAGAGAATATGCTGATAATGTCTCTTGATTTAAACGTAGGGAGGGTGGGATCATCAGAACATCACTTTGATGACTCAACCTAACATCCAAAGTGATAGTGGGGATCAGTAAACGCTGACCGCTGTCTGGCTTAGGCAAATGAAAAACTCGATTATCTTTATCAATAAATTGAAGTGTCATTCCTGAGTTAAAAATAGCACTAACACTTTCCGTATCGAACACAAGTTTAATATGAGCATCAGGATTATAGCGATGCGATAAAACGCCATCACTAAACATCAAATCAAATCCACTTACATCAGATAAAAAGAAATGGCTAGTACAATCAGATGTTAATCGTTTATCATTATCACTCAGAGAAATAGTGATCTTTTCATTTCTATTTTTAGCTAGCAATGAGCTTATTTGATAATTGTCATAACCGCGACTCAGTTTAATTGATGAATGAGCCGCAATTCCAGCATAATGATTATTTTCGCTATTACCCTGTAGATTAAGCTTTAAATGTTCTCCAGAAGAGAAACCACTGTATTGCAACTCAGGTAATAATTGAATAAGTTTAGTTTTATTGTCAGATTGAATAGACAATGCGTGTTTATCGTCATTAACAGAAAGCTGTTGTAGCTTCTCTTGCTGATTATACTTTTCTAAATAACTAAAGTTATATGATACCTCTCTTGGTTGATTATTATTTTCATTAATAGTAAGTATAAAACCATCCATAGTCACAATGGTATATCGATGGGCTAATAATTGACTATTCTTATCTTGGTATACATGACTTAATGCAATTAAATGCTCGATAAATTGATCAGGATCTTTATCATTACTAACTTTAAGTGTAAAAACAATATCTGTTTCACGACGAGAAATAGCGGTAATTTCATCAAAAGTATAATTTAACTGGATAAGACTAGCTTCTGTATGCGTCTCTTCATCAATAATAGTTTCAAGTTGTTTAACATTATTATCCGTATTTGATGCTCTTAGAATCGTATAACTATCATTCCCCGCCCCTCCTTGTGCATAACCTTCCCGTAATACCAGCGTATCATCTCCAGCTAATCCATATAATGAATCTACCCCGCCCATGCCATTTAAATAGTTATTTTTTTGGTCACCATAAATAATATCATTACCTATTTCACTGCCTACTACATTTTCAATACTCTCTAAATAGGCAATAACGGGTTGTTTTTGTAGTGTTATATTAGGCATTGTATCCGCTAATTTATGGGTATAGATTTGTCCTTGCTCTTGAAAGATAAAAAGTCTGGCATGAAAACTCTGGCTATTGGATTTATTTTCTCCCCCGATAAATTTAATATAATTTTTAGATAGATTAACTTCATACCCTATATATTTTTTTTCTGTCTGAATAATACGTAATGTATCATTACCTTCTCTACCATAAAAACGGCTGGCATAACGAGGGGATGTTGAAGTGAACACATTAAAGGTGTCATCTTTTTCTCCTCCACTTAATCGTTTAGTCCCATTATGAACATCAAATATATTTTGTGTTATTAATGGTGCAGCAATAATATCATCCCCATTATAAGTATTAAAATAAAATAGCTCATTCTCACGCCAACTTGGCTCAAAATATTGTTTTCTTGCTGTTGATTTAATTAAATCATCTGTTAATTCTCCTGATGATAAATTTTTCAATGATTTTTCTTTTGTTGTTCTTATTTTATCAAAAAAAGAGATATCCACCTCATCCTCAAAAACAGGATTATCATCTTCAAATGCAAAATTAATCGTATAACGATTTAATTGATTAACATAAAAATCCATATCAAAAATGAGAATTTCATCTGTTGCGATGGCTTCTTTAGGAACATAGTATTTATATTCCGTTCTTTCGACACTAAGATAATGAGAAAGCGCAGCTATCTTTTCTGCTTCTTCTTTACTTAAATTTTTCGCCACTCGTTGTACAACAATTTCGCCAAACGGATTAAGTATATTATCTAATGTTTTCCCCAATATACGAGGGATCACTTTATAATAATGATGTTCTTCATAAAGTTGTTTCTCATTCGTATAAAAATAATAACTGTGAGGCTTCTGTTTTTTTATTTCATTAAGATGTTCTTGTGCATTTTGGTCAATCATGGTTTCTAACTGTGATTTTGTTTCTAAATAGACGATTTCATTCTTTTTGCTTGGTAAGATATCCCCCATTAAAAATGCATAAAAACCATTATTAAGTTCTTCTAGTGGTGTAAATCCTATTTTTTCTTTCGCTTCTTCTATCAGTCTTGCGGCATTATAAATTGAAATGGCTAAGGCGATAACAGCGCCAGCGACAATACCAATAGGCCCCGCGACCGTAGAGCCAGCAAGCATTGCGATAGAAACTCCCAAAGTGACCAATCCGGAGACTATAGCTAAAGAGCCATTCACAATATAGTCAATCCGTCGTTTTTCATTTTTTTCTACTGAGATACGGCTAAAGTTATCGTAGATATTATAGATATCAAATCCAATAGACAGGATATTAAGCCCGATACCAATCCGAGTGCTGGTTTTACTAATATACTCTAAAGGATTATTACGGTACTTTAATAATCCTTTAGCTAAAGCGATTTCAATGAATTCAGATAAGCCATTATAGGCCATTTCTGACCATGTTATGGCAAGATTATTGATGGTCTCTCTATGCTCTTGAGGGGTTAATAGCGGATTATTAAGTTGCTCAGCAAGCATAAAGGTTGAATTGATTGATTGCCACATACCGAAGCTAATATTAGCGTAACCAATTTTACTGATAACTCTCATATGTCTGGGAATTTTTAATGAAGGTATTCTTAAATTTTCCCAATCTTGCTGATTATACTGTTTACTACCTAATGCTATTATTTTCATTAATCTTTCATGAGCTGCGACATAATCAGCTCTACTGGCCATATGAGAAAGAAAATATTTAATTTTATCTTGTTTGCTATTTAATAGATAACGTAATAATGCAATAACTTCTTTATCTTTTTCATTGCCCGTCACAGATAAAAAATAATCATTAAGATGCTGAGGATCAAAAGTAATTTTTTTATCCCAGTTCTCTATCTGATTAAGATCTATCGCATCGATACTTTCACCATTTATCTTTGCACCTAAATAACAGAGTAATCTTTTGTCAATGACAAGATTATTAATTTCCACTTTAGATGAAATGGTAGAGCTATCTTCACTTGTGGCTAAGTTAACTTCGCCTTTAAACTCATTGAGTTTATTTAATGCTTCTACTGGTGATAAAGCGCTAATTTTTTCATCAGACTGACTGATAACAGCGAGTTTTTTTAAATTATTTATGGTCTCTTTATAGAGTTCAAAGCTTGAAATTGTGCTCAATAATACTCGTGATAAAATACCTTTATTACCCTCATCAAAAAAAGCATTAAGCCTATTTTTAGATAGTTCACTTAAATTATCTATTAAGTGAGGAGTATCATAAATTGCATGAATAATTTCAATAACTTGATACGTTCTTTCCGTTAAATTATAGTTTCCATAGTCTTTATTAGTTATTTCTTGCCACTGTTCAAAGTTCATTCCATCCATTAAAAATTGGTTAAATTCTTTATTAACAGAGGGATCATAAAGTGATTGAATTAAATTCCTTTTTATTAAACTATTATCTGACGTATTAAATACTGCCGATAATTCAACCAAATGTTTCTCAATTGCATTATCAATGAGTAAATCATGATTAATTATTTTATCACTGAGTTCTGTGAGTTTTTCTTTATGATATTTAAGATTAATTTGATCAACTTTCCTAATAATTGTACCTAATTGAGTATAATTAATCTGATAGCGATTTAACTGAATGTAATTTAAAATATCAGCAATGGTCATATTGTCAGAATAGCCAGAAAAAATCGTGCTAATCTCATTCTGATAACCTAACTTAAACTCTTGATTATCTCTATAATTAGTGTAATTGTGTGAGACGAATTGATAAATTTCTGCAGCATAGTTTTTATTTTCAATATCTACTCTTTGCCTATTAGGCACTGTATTAGGCTCATTAGGTACTGTTTCAGTAAGTAACGTATTAGATGCACCTGTATCAGCAAGTAAAGGGTGACCAATAAACTGACTTTCAGTCGTCGGTTTTACCATAATGTATTCATTTTCAAGTATAAGACTGTTATCCGTCACAGTATAAATAGGCATATTTAGCCGCTGAGCAATCCCTTCAATAAATAAATGACCACTTTGATAACTAAATAAAGTCTCCTTATTGGCAAAAACAATTGTTCTTTCACCAACAAATTGATGTTGTAAAATAACATTTTGTAGTGATTCAACACGGCTTTTCTGCTTAACAAGCGCATTGGTGGCAGGAAAGTATTCTTCATTTCCAGCAGCAATCACTCTTATTTTATGTTTTAAACAATAATCAAGAAAACGGCCTATTTCTGGTTTATCTTTTAAGTATTGTGTTAATTGTTCACTTTTGACACCATTATAGAAATAAATGACGATATCATCTTGATAAACGCCACTAATGCTTTCAATAACAATATTGTCTACAAAATCTCTAGTAATAAAATTATTATCAACAAATAAAAAGTCAAAATTTTCTTTACTTTCATTAAATAATAGATAACTACTATCTATTTCATTTTTGTTCTGATTAAATGACTTTTCTAGTAGGGTAAGAGGATCATTTTCATTAATATAAAAATTACTAGGATGATAGCCATGGTTTCGCTCCTGATAATTATTATTAAAATAACTTTCTAATTGTGCTATTTCATGAATAATCACTCTATTATTAAACTGATGATTGCTAAAAAACTCAAAATACAAATCACGATAAATACCTGTATCATCTGTTTTTTTTATAGAATCAATTTCATCTTCAATCAAATGAAGAAGCTTATTAACATACTTGTTGTTTCTATATTCTGATAATCTTTGATAAGTTAATTTTAAGTGCAGTCTATTTTCATCATCTAAAAGAAAAAGATTTTTTATTTCAGAAATATCGATACCATCAATAATTTCTTTTAACGTTTTATAATTATTTTTAAAATTAATCGTATAATCATAACCAACAACCCCAACATTTCTATTTTTATCTAATATTAAAAAAGGGTTATCAATAATTTGCTCATAAATAAAATTACTAATTCCAGTATAACCTTCATTGATTTCATTAACCATCATTCGATAAAAAATTGCCGCTACTAGGCTATTTTTTTGTGCTAATGCAATTAACTTTTCCTTTCCATAAAGAAGATCGCCATAGAATAATTTATCTTCTATTTTCTGTTTCACTTGATTCAGTATATCAACAAGAGAAATACTTTCATTGTTCTGATTAAATAGTATAATTTCATCAATTATAGAAAAACTGGCTGTTATTTTATCAAAATAAATATTCCCCCTTAGTGTATCAATTAATGAAACAATTTTATTCAATGAAAATGATTTTTTACCATTCAATAAATAACTATTAATCTTAATTAAATCTCGATAATAAACATCATTAAATTCTAGATATCCTTTTGGCTTACTCATTTTTTGATGTGTATTAAATTCAGTAAATTGAATATCAATACCATCACTATTACTCATTATAATTACTTTACTGATTTTATTATTCTCAAGAATTTTATCTAAATTATTTTTAACTAAAAATATTCCCTCATCAACAAAAACATTTTTGACCACAACTTCAACTAATTCATTATTTATTTTAAGTTCTAAAATGAGATCACGCTGTTCACTGTAATGAATAACTCGTCCAACAACACCATCTTTAAAAGGCAATGAAAAACCAATTTTTTTTATATTTTCAGCGATACCTTTATGTAACTCGATTTCATTTTGATCCCATAAACTACGATATTTCGTTGTAGGATTTCTTTTATATTCATCAATTATAAAATATTCTTTTCCATCAGCTTTATTTAGAGTATAAGAGCCCATTGTTTTTATCAAAGCGTCTTTCATTGATTCTATATTAGAAAATTCTGTCAATTCAGAATTAGAATCAAATAGCGTAAATTTATAATGATTATTAGAATATCTTTTATAAGTAAGAGCAATGGCATGCGTTCTAAATGCAATAATCGCATAATATTCATTATAATATTGCATTATATATTCTAAGTGATAATTTATTTGTGAGAGACTACTTTCTAGCCTATTTGCATTCGATGCTTTCAAGCCATTTTCTGCTAAAATTTTTCGGTATTCGGTAGCCTTTGTTAAATCAAAAATTGTATAATTTATTTTTTCATATATTCTCTCCATTTGAAAAATCTGTGCGAATTTAATTTCCTTGATCTCTTTAATCAATTTTAATACTTCATATTCTTGCACACTATCAAATATAATTTTTTCAAGCTTATCCGATATCTTTTCTTTTTTATCCTTATAAAGGTTAATATTTTCTTTTAGCCAATGTAAATATTTATTCCCTCCTTCTATACCATTATTTCTAACCTCCAATAAATATTTCAAACTTATTCCATAACATACCCCTGAAAGTGGATCAAAATGGCTAAAATTATAATTAGTTTCAGCTGAAGCAACAAGATTAATTCTTCCCATTATCTTTTCTAATGGTATTAATAAATCAGAAGTTTGTGAAAAATATTTAACGGATTTATCTTTCATTTTAGTAAAGAACCAATCCTTATCTAATTTATAAAGTAAATGCTCACCATTTTCTTTTAGCTGACGATGTTTAGCTACGGCAATCAAGAATGCTTCATCAATATTATTAAGATATATATGGAGTATTTTTTCTGAGTTTTCATTAGAGTCTCTAACAATAAAAATATTTTTATATGAATAACTATCTATTAATTCAATAGTTAAATGACTATCAATATGTACCTGTTTTTTTGCCTTGATATCATTAATAACTTCGGCATAAATATCTTTAGGTGTTACTTGCCAATATTTATCGAGAGTAAAGAAATTAAAATATTCGTTCTTAGCGTAAAATCGGTAAGATATAGAGTTATCAGCAACACTGTTTTTAACCATTTGATTAATAATATGAATAAGTTCATCTTTTTTAGAAAAGAATTCTACCGTACCTTCAAAGTCAATGATTTTAAATAATTGATTAGTATTATCTATCTGTATAAATAAGTCTTTATCTTCTATTTTTAAGTGAAAGAACCCTGAAGGGTAATGCTGAAATACTGAATTAATACGTGTTTTATTTAGCTTTTGATAATTTTTTTCTACAAGATAAGAATTATTAACAAATAAATTCTCTATACTTGCATTAATTTCTTTTACAATAAAATCAATCGCTTTAGTAAATTTATCCCGATTATAAAGAGATAAATTACTTTCTATTTTTATTAAAAAATCATTAGCAGCATATTCATTTTGATAAGTAAGAATATAAATATAATTCTCAATTAAAACACGCCTTACTGACTCAATATTAAAAGGTAATTCAACACTATGCTCTTTAATATATTTCACTATTTCCAGTGTAATTCTTTCAATATCACCATTGATATTAATTTTTTTAAATCCACCCATAGCCTACCTCTTTATTATTAATTACATTAAGAGATAAAAACTAGTGTAATTCTCCTTAGCATTAAATGATTATTTTCTTATTTTTATTTGAGTGTAAAATTATTTAAAACAATAAAAAAGCTCACTTTTATAGTGAGCTTTTTAATAAAAACAAAATTAATTAATATAAATAATTACATTTATTTAGGTGCTCGTTCTAATAAAAATGCTCTTAATTGAGAAAAATCTGCCGGTAAAAGATGCGATAGTAATTTTTTATCAGCACGCTCAGCTAATTCTTTTGGTAAAGGTAATGTATCACCTAAAATACGTTCGACATTTTCTTTAAATTTCGCCGGATGAGCTGTACCTAAAAATACCCCATATTCTCCTTCTTGTAGCTCATCGCGTAATAGACGATAAGCAACCGCCGCATGAGGCTCTGAAATATAGCCTTTTTGTGCCAGTTCACGTACGGTTTCTTCCGTCGTTTCATCGCTCACAGCCCCATGCGAAAGATCAGATAACAGCCAACCTTTGCGACGATATAACTCTTCAATACGAGGCCAATTATTAGGCTGGCTAACATCCATCGCATTTGAAAGTGTTGCTATTGTCCGATGTGGTTCCCATTTACCACTATCTAAATAACGAGGAACGGTATCATTCACATTGGTCGCTGCAATAAAGCGTTTAACAGGCAATCCCATCGATTTAGCCAGTAATCCTGCTGTGAGATCACCAAAATTACCACTTGGTACAGAAATAACTAATTGTTGACGTTTTTCAGCTGGAATTTGTGCAACCACTTCAAAGTAATAGCAGATTTGTGCCAGTAGGCGGCTAATATTAATCGAGTTAGCCGAGTTTAAATGCATGGTGTTCTTTAAATATTCATCATCAAATGCCTGTTTGACTAATGCTTGGCAAGCATCAAAGTCATCTTGAATAGCAACAGTATGAATATTCTCCCCTAATGTGCAAAATAGCTTTTCTTGTAATGGGCTGATTTTTCCTTGTGGATAGAGGATCACGACTTGGACATTATCTAACTTGTAGAAAGCATGAGCGACCGCTGCTCCTGTATCACCGGATGTCGCCGTTAATATTGTAACAGGCTGGTCACCCGCGACTTCTGATAACATTTGAGCCATAAAACGGCCACCAAAGTCTTTAAAAGCCAGCGTCGGTCCGTGGAAGAGTTCAAGGCAACTAATATCCTCTTCTATTTGTGTCACTGGCGCAGGAAAAGCAAATGCCGTATTCACACGTTTTGCTAACACATCAGCAGGAATTTCATCATCGATAAAAGCACTTAAAATACGGCTACTGCGTGTTGCAAAGTCTAATTTTAATAGCGCATCAATTTCTGCTTGAGAAAATGAAGGCAAGTCTTTGGGAAAGAAGAGTCCTTGCTGTTTTCCTAAACCTTGTTTAACCGCTTGAGCAAAGCTGACTTGTTCTTGGTTATCTTTTAAATTATATAATTTCATTACTTACCCTATCTCTCTTGCGCCACGAGTATCTAAACGGCAGATGTGTACAAAGCCTTCATCGTTTTGTACATAATGTTGTTGTAACCATTGCGCCACATCTTGGGCAATAGCCAATGAATCAGTAATAGAAAACAGCGTTGGCCCTGAGCCTGAAATACCGCATGCAAGCGCGCCTTTTTGTAATGCAGCCTCTCTCGCTTTATCAAAACCAGGGAGCAACTGTGTTCGATAGGGCTCTGCAATCACATCTTTCATTAAGCTTGCGGCAAGTTTTGGTTGTTGTGTATGACAAGCATGAATAAATCCAGATAAATAACGACCATGATTAATAATATCAGCTTTATCGTATTGTTTAGGGAGGATAGCCCTTGCTTGTGCCGTTGAAACTTTGATCCCCGGATAAGCCATCACCCAATACCAATCGTCAAAAGCTGGCACAGGCTGACAAATAATGTCGTTTTGTTCCAAAATAAGTTGTAAACCACCTAAATAACATGGCGCGACATTATCGTAGTGCACACTACCGGAAATACGGCCTTCCAGCTCTCCCATCATTAATAATAAGTGGCTTTCACTAAATGGTTTGTGAGCAAATTCGTTTAATGCAACAAGTGCAGCCACAACAGAACAAGCACTTGATCCTAATCCTGAGCCTATCGGCATGTTTTTTTCAAGTGTCATCGAGACAGGTAATTGTTTACCTAATTTTTCACAAAATAGCTCCCAACATTGATAAACAATATTTTGCTTAGCATCAGAAGGTAATTTGCTAACAAATCGTCCTTTGCTGTGAAGTTGAAATTCTTGCGCCGCTTCAACGGTTACGCAATCTCCTAATAATTGACCATCAATAGGCGAAACTGCGGCTCCTAACACATCAAAACCGACACTCACATTGCCAATTGACGCCGGTGCATAAACTTTAACCACCTTTAAACTCCTAATTTCCATGATAGTGTACGTAATACATCTGCAAATACCCCAGCAGCAGTGACATCATTTCCTGCACCATATCCACGTAAAACTAAAGGAATTGGTTGATAGTAGCGAGTGTAGAAGGCTAGCGCATTTTCACCATTTTTTACTTTAAAGAGAGGATCGTTAGCATCAACGGCCATTATTTTGACTTGGCATTTCCCCTCATTGATGAGCCCCACATAACGTAATACCTTCGCTGACTTTTGGGCTTCTTCGACTTTAGCATCAAACTCAACATCTACTTGAGGTAAGCGGTTTAAGAAACTCTCGACATCACCTGTACTATCAAATGAGCTAGGTAAAACAGGCTCTACATCAATATCACTCAACTCTAATTGATAGCCCGCTTCACGAGCGAGAATAAGCAGTTTACGTGCAACATCCATTCCCGAGAGATCATCTCTTGGATCTGGCTCTGTAAAGCCTTTTTCTTTCGCAGAAAGTGTCGCTTCAGACAAGCTTTTTCCTTCATCTAGCTGACCAAAAATATAAGAGAGTGAGCCAGAAAGAATACCATTAAATTGCACCAACTCATCGCCAGCATTAAGCAAGTTCTGTAAGTTTTCAATAACAGGTAAACCCGCACCAACATTAGTGTCATATAAGAATTTACGACGTGATGCTTCCGCTGATTGGCGAATTTGATGATAGTAATCCATCGACATCGTATTGGCTTTCTTATTAGGCGTAACAACGTTAAAGCCATTTTGTAAGAAATTGGCGTATTGCTGTGCAATCATTTCGTTTGAAGTGCAATCAACAATCACAGGATTGAGGAAGTGGTACTCTTTTTCTAAGCGAATAAGCTGACTAAAGCTAAAAGGCTCTTTAGCTGCTTGTAGCGCTTGTTGCCAATTATCTAAATCGATACCTTGCATATTGGTTAGCATCGCACGTGAATTGGCAATCCCACAAACACGTAGGTCGATATGTTTGTTTTTTAGCCATGCTTGTTGACGATGGATCTGCTCGATTAGCGCGCTGCCAACACCACCGACACCGACAATAAAGACTTCTACGATTTGGTTAGTGTTAAAGAGCATTTGGTGACATAAACGCACCGCATTCGTCGCTGCATCATTGGCAATAACTGCAGAGATAGAACGTTCAGAAGAGCCTTGAGCAATAGCAACAATATTAATATTGCCTCGAGTTAAAGCAGAGAAGAAACGGGCTGAGATCCCTTTAAGGGTACGCATACCATCACCGACTACCGAGATGATAGCAACATTGTTCATAATATCTAACGGATCAAGTACGCCATCTTTTAACTCTAGATAGAATTCTTCTGACAGTGCTTTTTGCGCTCTAATTAGCTCTTTTTGCGGTACACAAAAACTAATACTGTATTCAGATGAAGATTGAGTAATTAATACTACCGATATTCCTGCACGCGACATCACGGAAAAGACACGAGCCGCCATACCCACCATTCCCTTCATACCTGGCCCTGATACATTGATCATTGCCATATTATTCAGGTTAGTGATCCCTTTTACCGGCGTGCTGTCATCTTTTTGACCATCACCAATTAACGTACCCGGTGCTTCTGGATTGCCCGTATTTTTAATTAAACAAGGGATTTGAAATTGAGCAATAGGTGCAATAGTGCGTGGATGAAGGACTTTAGCACCAAAGTAAGAAAGTTCCATCGCCTCTTGATAGGACATGCCTTTTAGTAGGTGTGCATCTGGGACAAGGCGTGGATCACAGGTGTAAACACCATCAACATCCGTCCAAATTTCACAACATTGTGCACGTAAACACGCGGCTAATACGGCGGCTGAATAATCTGAGCCATTACGACCGAGAACCACAAGCTCATTTTTTTCATTACCGGCAGTGAAACCTGCCATCAAGATCATATGATCTTTCGGAATATTAAGGGCGGAAATACGGCGAGTTGATTCAGGAATATCCACTGTCGATTCGAGATAATGACCTTGAGCAAGGAGATTTTTAACCGGATCAATGACGGTAACGTTATATCCTCTAGCTTGTAACACCGACTCCATAATGGCAATCGAAAGCTTTTCACCACGACAAATCATCGCAGCATTGATGCTATCAGGACATTGCCCTAATAGGGAGATACCATGCAGGATATGTTTAATCTCAGCAAACTCACGCTCAACTTTGTCTTTTAAGCCTTGGTAATCAAAACCAGGTTGATTTTCTCGTAAACCTTGCAATAGATTAGCGAAGATTTGCTCTGCTTCTCGTACTTGAGTGAGAGGTTCTTCTCCTTCTGCCGTTTTTTCAATCATTGCCACCAAGTAATTCGTTATCTTGGCAGGTGCTGATAATACCAGAGCGACTTGTCCCTGCTCTCGTTTTTTCTCAGCGATATCAGCAACATTCAGCACCCTTTCTGCATTGGCAACTGAAGTTCCCCCAAATTTTAACACTCGCATACAGCTCTCCTGATTTTTCGCCAAAAAAAAGCCCGCATTTCTCAATGCGGGCTTTTTCGTTTTTTGTTTTTTATATGCGACAGCCCGCCCCGCAATATAAAATTCCGGTGGTGGTGGTGGTAATAATTGTATTCATAGTCACTGGGCTGTAAGTACGCATAACAATCCTGTCTGTCTCAAAATTAGTTTGACCCTATACTGGTTAAAGCAAAGCGAGAGAGATGTCAAATTTTTTCTTTTCTATTGCCTCAATTTACCTACAGTTTAAATAAAATTTATTCGAGCATTACTTATATTGTAGTATACATATTACTACTAATAAGGGGGAGTTACAGAAAATAACGCTACCATTTAAGAGTTACTTAGAGATTTGTACTTTTACAAATAATAAGGTATTTTATTTCACTTCTTTTTTTGTAACAAAACTGGTAAAAAGATAAAATCTCACTATATTTAACATATATTTTTCTTTTGCATTACATAAATCAAATTATATAGTTAACTATTGAAATCAAGGTTAAGCTGTTATCTTGATTTTGATATGTGTCAACAAAAGTTAGCTTTTTAGATGGTATTTAATACAACAGGTGTTATATTGCTGTTAATAGACTATGGGCATTTTACATTCTGATTTTAACGTCCATTGTCAGTAAAATAGGTCATGTTTGTAATTAATAACATGATGGTTATTTATCGAATTTTCATCTGGGTCTAATTTTGGCGTGCTAATAACAAAAATGAATAACCACACACCTTGCACACACAGAAGTTACACACAGATATCCTTTTTCTATTTTTGGTAATTTTAGGTAGCAAATATGCAAACCCCGCACATTCTGATTGTTGAAGATGAAGTAGTTACTCGTAATACCCTGAAAAGCATATTCGAAGCTGAAGGGTATATCGTACACGAAGCCACTGATGGCAACGAGATGCATAATATTCTGTCCGACCATGATATCAATTTGGTCATTATGGATATTAATCTTCCTGGTAAAAACGGTCTTCTATTAGCCCGTGAATTACGTGAACAGGTAAGTGTTGCATTAATGTTCCTAACAGGTCGTGATAATGAAGTTGATAAAATCTTAGGCCTTGAAATTGGTGCCGATGATTACATCACTAAACCATTTAATCCTCGTGAATTAACTATCCGTGCTCGTAACTTATTGTCACGCACTATGAATTTAGCGAATGGCACAGAAGAGCGTCGTTTAGTTGAAAGCTATAAATTTAATGGTTGGGAGCTAGATATTAATAGTCGCTCTCTTATTAGCCCTACAGGTGAACAGTATAAATTACCTCGTAGTGAGTTTCGTGCGATGTTACATTTCTGCGAAAACCCAGGAAAAATCCAAACTCGTGCAGAATTACTGAAAAAAATGACGGGTCGTGAATTAAAACCTCATGATCGTACTGTAGACGTTACCATTCGTCGTATTCGTAAACACTTTGAATCAACCCCTGATACACCTGAGATTATCGCTACTATCCATGGTGAAGGTTATCGTTTCTGTGGTGATTTAGACGAGTGATATCAGTGTTACCCTAGTAAAAATAATGCTAAAACCCCGGATTTCAGTTTCGGGGTTTTTCTTTATTAAAGCATAAAAGATAAAAATTGATCTTAGCGACTATTTTAAATAGAAACTAATTTATCAGCTAAAAAAATTTCTTACACTTAATCTTATTAATTTTGTTAATTAATTAAAAAAATTACTCTTTCCATGGCATGATGGGTACTGCACTAATGGCATTTTTCGGTGAGCCATCGATAACCTTATCAGAGTAAGTAAGATATATCAGTGCATGGCGGTTTTTATCGTAAAAACGCACCACTTGTAGCTTTTTAAAGACCAGTGACGTTCTTTTTTGAAAAACAACATCACCACGATTTTTACCTTTTAAGACTTTTTCGCTTAATTCGATTGGCCCTACTTGTTGGCAAGAAATAGCCGCATCGGCGGTATCTTCAGCAAGCCCTAAACTACCGGAAATGCCCCCTGTTTTAGCACGGCTTAAATAGCAAGTGACATTTTTGACTTCAGGATCATCAAAAGCTTCAATGACAATTTTATGATTGGCACCAAAAAACTTAAAAACCGTATCGACATAACCAATTTCTTCAGCTTTCACCATTATTGACATAGGAAGCAAGATAGAAAGTGCGAGTATCTTTTTGAAATTAAACATATTAAATTTATTCCATAAAAAGAAGAAAGAATGATTTTGTCTAGGATAAAGCAAACTTTTGTTAACTGGTAGAATAATTTGTATACATGACTCATTGAAAAAGACTATATTTCATCTTTATCTAACAATATAACTTGTTATAGACGTTCAGGCTATTTACCATCTACAGCATAAATAAACGAATATGACTAAGGGAGATGTATGGATCAAACCAACATCATACGTGATTTACTCGCTTGGCTTGACAATAATCTGGATCAGCCACTATCCCTCGATAATGTCGCAACTAAAGCGGGTTACTCTAAGTGGCACCTACAACGCATGTTTAAAGAAGTAACGGGGCAAGCGATTGGTTCTTATATTCGTTCGAGGCGTCTATCTCGCGCGGCTGTGGCATTGCGTTTAACAAGTCGTCCTATCTTAGATATCGCTTTACAATATCGTTTTGATTCTCAACAAACATTTACTCGCGCCTTTAAGAAGCAGTTTGATAGAACTCCAGCCCTATATCGCCGTTCTGATGAGTGGTGTGCTGTTGGTATTTGTCCTCCAATAAAATTAGATCCTCAGCCTTTGCCCAAATGGGAATATGTGCAATTACCGGAGATAAAATTGATTGGTATTGAACAAACTTGTAGCCATACACTAGAACAATGGGCCAATGCTTGTTCCGATATGCGTCAAACATTTTGGCAAAATTATATTACTAAGGTAAACACTATCCCCCATGAGGTTTATGGTTTGCACCATACGCAACACAGTGATGAGCATGAAGATGAACAGCGTGTTATCTACACCACCGCCGTTGAGCCTGCTTATGCGAGTTTTGTAGAAGATGATACTGCTGATGAAGTCATATTAGAGGCTGGCGATTATATTCGCTTTGACTTCGAGGGAGAGGCAAAACGAGGCGCCATGCAGGAATTTTTATTCTTAATTTATGGTGTTTGCTTGCCAACCATGGGGCTTACTCGCCGTAAAGGACATGATATTGAAAAGTATTATCTTAAAGAAGTGCACTATGACAATGTGATGACCGCCGAGCCACAAGATCATATTAAGCGTTTTGAGTATTATATTCCCATTAAACGCGAAATGGCCTAACAATAAGACTCTCTTTTACAGCAAAGAGAGTCTGTTATTGTCATTAGCGCTGTACTTCATCAAGAGCGATATCAGTAAGATGACTCACATCCCCTGCTGTTTCGATTACCCATCCATTAGCGAGCCAAGGACTGTTTTGATAGTCTACTCGTGAAATTGAACAGTTACGTAGTCTTAAACGTCGTTCAGCGTAAGCAGGTAGGCCTAACACAGTACTTAGCAGGCAACCTAATGCAATACCGTGACTCACCAGTAAAGGACGGCTATGCTCTGGTAACGCCAAGCAACTGTTTAAAGCAGCCTGCATACGATTAGCTAATTCCACCATTGATTCTCCTTGGGGAATTCGTCCATCAGGTGTACCATCAATTAAACTCTTGCGCCAAGCTTCTTCTTGTGTATTTAATGTGGCGATCTCTCGCTGTTCAAGAACGCCCATATCAAGTTCACGCAAACGGGGATCCGTGATTACGTCACAGCGACAAGCTTGTGCAATAATCTCTGCCGTCTGACAAGTCCGGCCAAGATCACTAGAAATTATGTGGGTAATACCTGCTGATTTTACTCTTTCAGCAACTTGTTGTGCCTGTCGCACACCCATTGCTGTTAGTGGGCTATCAGATTGCCCTTGTATACGTCTCGCCACGTTCCACTCAGTTTCACCGTGGCGAACAAGATAGACCTGTAACATACATTTTTTCCGTTATACTGCTCTAATTTTTCAAAGGATGATTAACTCATTATGTATCATGTCATTGCAGCCACTACGAATCCAGCAAAAATCAACGCGATCAAACTCGCCTTTGAGCAAGTGTTCGGTAAAGATACCTTTGATATTGAAGATATTAATGTCGATAGCCGCGTTCCACAGCAACCTATTGGAAATACAGAAACGAGAACTGGCGCACGCCAACGTGTGATGGCCGCAAGACAAGTACGTCCAGAAGCTGACTTTTGGGTAGGTGTTGAAGCGGGTATTGAAGACGATATGACTTTTGCTTGGATTGTTATCGAACACGAGCAAATTCGCGGTGAATCTCGCTCAGCCAGTTTAATGCTACCGGAACAGATCTTAAAAGGTGTTCGTGAAGGTCGTGAACTTGGCGATGAAATGGCATTTTTAACCAAGATTGATAATATTAAGCAAAAAGGTGGCGCTATTGGTTATTTTACTGATGGTTTATTAAGTCGCACTTCTGTTTACCAACAAGCGATTGTATTAGCTTTAGTCCCCGTCACTCATGATATTTATAAACAACTTAACAAAAAAGATGATGAATGAGTGATTAAATAGTCCTCTTGTCGCTATTTTAGAAAAATGCCATTTAACCAACTGATTAAATGGCATTTTTATTTCTAACGAATAGGCAATTATTTTTTTATCATAAGCTCTTTTTCAAGCCATAATTTCACATCATGGGGTGCTGTTTTTAAGCTATTAGAACCTCTGGTAATAGTGGCGATGCCAACCCCTAATAGCTCTTTTAGCTCTCGTTGACTTAATTCCCCACGCATTAATTCTTGAACAATACGTACTCTTGTTGCTAATGCACTGCGCTCATCCGGCGTCATTAAAAGTTGTAAAACAGGAAATTCAACTCCCTGTTCAAACGCTTGGCGTAATAACTCAACAAAACGTACCCAGTGTTCATTCTCTTCTGGTGATAATGCAGGATCTAGCATAGTGGGAACCTCTTCTAGCCACACTCATAAACTAGTACAAACTATAGCATATTTTATCCTGTGACAAAGAGGTTCCATTAATAAATCGCTTAATTATCTCATTAATAACGACTATTCCACTCAGTTTGAGTTAATACCGGTTGTTGCTCTCCGGCAAAATAGCTATAAAACACCGCAAATGAGAGTACATTTTTGACATAACCGCGCGTTTCTGCGAAAGGAATGCTCTCAATAAAAGCAATAGCATCTAGTTGGCTATTAGCATCAGATAACCAACGGTCAACCCGTGCAGGACCTGCATTATAGGCAGCACTAGATAAAATACGGTTTTGATTAAAACGCTGATAAACAGAATCAAGATAAGCGGTACCAATTTCAATATTTTTAACCGGATCTGTCAGTTGCGCACTACTTGCATACCCGGTAATACCTGCTTGTTTTACCGTGAACTCTGCGGTTTTCGGCATCACTTGCATAAGACCCGTTGCCCCAGCTGAAGAGCGAGCTTGTGGGTTCCATGCACTTTCTTGGCGAGCGATCGCCATCGCATAATTGCGGTCTATCGCTTTATCTTTCGTATATCGTTCAAATTCATTTTGCCATGCAAGTGGGAAACGCTCTTCTAAATGGTTCCACATTTTACCAGTAATCGTTGCTTGTACTGCTAAGTCAGCCCATTGTTGCTCAAAAGCATAACGCGCTAGTTGAGATTGTGTGGTAGCAGGCTGGGTGGCAACATAATTTGCCCACTCAGTACGCGCTAAATTATCCATTTGCCAATACATTAATTCGCGTACTCGTTGCACTTCAGGTTGCTGTGGAATTGTGGGTGAAACACTTGGCGCTTTGTCTATTACCATAACATAAGGTTTACCTAGCTTTTCAGCCGCCACCATAGGATAAAAACCGCGATGTTGTGTTAGTTCTTGTAAAAGCGCTTGTGCTTCACTGTTTTTACCTTGCGATTGCAACACCATCGCTCGCCAATAACGCCACTCCTCTTTATTTTTACTTTCAGGTGATAATCTTTCTAACCATAAAGCTAATTCTGCGGGCTGATTTTGGCTTAACGCTAAACGCACACGACGCTCACGCAGGGTATCTGAAGCGGTATCTTGTATCACACTATCACGCCATTTAGCCTGCTCTGGTGTGGCATATGGCATATATTGCCAAGCGACCGTATCACGCATTAATTGGCGTTCAGCTGTCGTCATTTTTTGAGCTCTGGCAATACTATCAAGCTGTGCTCTTGCACTATCGGCATCTTTTCGCGCCCAACGTGAAAATGCGGCTTGTACAATATTACGCGTAAAATCTGTTGGTGAAAGTTGTGTGGCATAACGAGCAACCAGATTAGGGTGATCTTGTAGTTCAACAATGGCATCGTTAATCGTTTGATAATCCATCGGCAATTGCTTAGCTAAATAAGTTGCTAACCCAGTATTACCACTTTTTATTGCTAAATTAATCCGCTCTAACACTAATTCAATGCTTAAATTTCCTGCTTTTTGCCACTCATCAAATAGCGGATCACAGCTTGAAGGCATAGAAGTACCGTTTAACCACACTTCTTTTGCACCAACCCACGCCGTTTGTTTATCCCCTGTCGCCCATTTAGCATAATAGTAGTTACACCTTGCTGCTTTAGGCTTAGGAGGATTAGGACTAAAAGTCAGTAAGTTTTGCCACTCTTGACGTTTTGCTAACTCATTAACAAACAAAGAAGGTAGTGCTTTCGCGGGTGGCAAAGTTGGATATTTTTCGACAAATTCAGTCA
The DNA here is from genome assembly GCF_009915195.1 of Proteus sp. G2674. Classification (NCBI taxonomy): domain Bacteria; kingdom Pseudomonadati; phylum Pseudomonadota; class Gammaproteobacteria; order Enterobacterales; family Morganellaceae; genus Proteus; species Proteus sp. G2674. The sequence goes on along the minus strand of NZ_JAABLS010000014.1, from coordinate 127,273 downwards.
CCACAGCCGGAGCGACCACATCAAGATTGTCGGTAATTTGGCGATATTCAAGATAGGGGTAAAGAGGATAATCTTGTAATGTCGGTAATAATTTTTCAACTTGTGCTGTATCTTTAGCATCCCAAGCTGCTTTAATTTCTTGGTAACGTGTTCGTTGTTCACTTAATGAATCTGCTTGTGCCCACGCAGAGAAACACAATGTACTAATTGCCAAGACGAAGGACCACTTTTGCTTAACCACGTTACCTCTCCCACCTCAAATTTAAACATCCAAAGAATAAATACATTAGCTAATATGATAATCATTAACAATGTTAGTTCCCTCTTTAAATGAAATTTTCCTCACTTTTCGAACAAGCACTCAAGGATGATAAAAACCTCTCTTTTACCTAAGGTTTTCTTTTATAAATCGGGTATACTGGCGACTTTCATCGTTTTCGGGTCTTTGGCAAAATACTGACATTGACTTTACTATTGTTCATTTAGGTGTCATATATTCATTGCTTATTTACATTTTTTTGTGTTTAACGCAAAAACTGACACTTCAGATAAAATCTCTTTTATAATCAAAGGGTAATTATAGTGGCTCAATACGTTTATAGTATGTTGCGTGTCGGGAAAGTTGTTCCCCCTAAGCGACATATCCTTAAAAACATCTCACTCAGCTTCTTTCCGGGCGCGAAAATTGGTGTGCTTGGTCTAAATGGTGCCGGTAAATCAACCTTACTGCGTATCATGGCCGGTATCGATACCGATATCGAAGGTGAAGCACGTCCACAACCGGGTCTAAAAATTGGCTACTTGCCACAAGAGCCAAAATTAAACCCACAACAAACGGTTCGTGAAGCCGTTGAAGAAGCGGTAAGCGAAGTCAAAAATGCACTCAATCGTCTTGATGAAGTGTATGCAGCTTATGCTGATCCTGATGCTGATTTTGACCAACTGGCAAAAGAGCAAGGTCAGCTAGAAGCGATTATTCAATCTCACGATGGTCATAATCTTGATAACCAATTAGAGCGTGCAGCAGAAGCACTACGTTTACCAGATTGGGATGCCAAAATTGAACATCTTTCTGGTGGTGAACGTCGCCGTGTGGCTATCTGTCGTTTACTGTTAGAAAAGCCAGATATGCTGTTGTTAGATGAACCGACTAACCACTTGGATGCTGAGTCTGTTGCTTGGTTAGAACGTTTCTTACATGATTATGAAGGCACTGTTGTGGCTATTACCCACGACCGTTACTTCCTAGATAATGTCGCAGGATGGATCTTAGAACTTGACCGTGGAGAAGGTATTCCTTGGGAAGGTAACTACTCCTCTTGGTTAGAGCAAAAAGATGCGCGTCTTGAACAAGAAGCAGCCACTGAAGCCGCTCGCCATAAATCAATTCAAAAAGAACTTGAGTGGATCCGCCAAAATCCTAAAGGTCGTCAGGCTAAAGGTAAAGCTCGTCTTGCTCGCTTTGAAGAACTCAATAGCGTTGATTACCAAAAACGTAATGAAACCAGTGAGCTATTTATTCCACCTGGACCTCGTTTAGGGGATAAAGTGCTAGAAGTGAGTCACCTCACTAAATCTTATGGTGATCGCGTTCTGATTGATGATTTAAGTTTCTCCATTCCTAAAGGCGCTATCGTCGGTATTATCGGGCCAAATGGTGCCGGTAAATCAACGCTGTTCCGTATGATCTCAGGTCAAGAACAACCTGATTCAGGAACCGTAACTTTAGGGGAGACAGTGAAACTGGCCTCTGTTGATCAGTTCCGCGATAGTATGGATGATAGCAAAACAGTTTGGGAAGAAGTTTCTGGTGGCCAAGATATTATGCGCATTGGTAACTTTGAAATTCCAAGTCGCGCTTATGTGGGCCGCTTTAACTTTAAAGGCGTTGACCAAGGTAAACGTGTTGGCGAACTGTCCGGAGGTGAGCGTGGACGTTTACACCTTGCGAAACTTCTCCAAGTCGGCGGCAATATGTTGCTGCTCGATGAACCGACCAATGATCTGGATGTTGAAACGCTACGCGCCTTAGAAAATGCGCTATTAGAATTCCCAGGTTGTGCTATGGTCATTTCCCATGACCGTTGGTTCCTAGACCGTATCGCCACTCATATCATCGATTATCAAGATGAAGGTAAAGTAGAATTCTTTGAAGGTAACTTTACTGAATATGAAGAGTATAAAAAACGGACATTAGGTAACGAAGCTATCCAACCTCGTCGCATGAAATATAAACGCATCACTAAGTAATCATTATTTAGCTGAACGCAAAAAAGCAGAGCTCACCCTCTGCTTTTTTATTATCTCTCTTTACGTTTTATTGGCTCACACTATTCAATGACGATATTAACTACTTTGCCGATAGTCAAAGCTCAAGGGTGCAATAAATGAGAAAGAGCCGTTAACTAAACGGTGGCTTTCAGGTGCCGGAAATGGCGATGCCCGTTTAATAGTGTTAATCGCTTCTTTATCAAGGATACGATTACCAGACGAGGTTTGTATACTCACATCTAATAACTCACCTTTTGCATTGAGCGAAATTTCAACTTGTGTCACTCCCGTCGCTTTAAAACGTAATGCTGCACGAGGGTAACGTTTATACATATCAATATGGCTATGGACTAAACTTTCCCACCCCATTTGGCCACTGCGAGATGATGAAGCGGTACTGGTAAAATCGGCACTACTGGTCGCGTTTTCACCTGATAAAGGGGCGGTTGTGGTATCTGCTGGCGCTTGAGAAACGGGAAGATCATCAGGCACTTTTACCACGACAGGCTTAGGCTTAACCACAGGTTTCACCTTTGGCTTTTCCGCAACTCGCTGATAAGTTCCCTGTTCGACTACTGGCATTTTAGACACATCAAGTTGCTCTTTCATCGGCTCTGGCTCGGCAGCTTCTGGAACTGACATCACCTGTTCAGGCCCAACAGGAACCTCTTTGGGTTCTGCTTTTGCCAATTGATAAAGCCCCACTTGCATCGTCATTGCTGGAGGTAAAACCGCATATTGCTCATCTTTCGTCGTTATCCAACCTATAGCAACCACAACCAAGGTGACATGAAACACAATACTGGCAGTTAACCCACCAATAGAAAAGGACCAACGGCGTGGAAAAGTCGCCGACATACTACTCATAATTCTTGCCTCTGATTTTCTTTCTAATGAATTATAGGCATAATACAAACACAAATGATATTGCTTATTATTAATAATACAATAAAAAATTAGCTAAATATTGATTATAAAAATTCCTTATTAGAAGCAGTAAGAGCTTATTATTTCACTCTTTTTTAGACACCAGAGACTATGACTAGCGATAAATCATTAGCACAAAAAATCAGTTGTGCCTACCAATCAACCTATGGTCAACTTGTACGTTTTTTCCAAAAACGCACGGGTAATCACCATGATGCGGATGATTTGTCTCAAGATGTGTTTACACTATGGCTAAATCGAAAAGAACAAACTCCTGTCCAAGAGCAGCGTGCTTTTTTATTTAAAATAGCGAACCACGTTTTGATCGATCATTGGAGGAAAAACCAAAAACAAAAAAATATCTATCAAGAAGATTATCAATTAGAAGATGCGGTACAGACCTATACGACAGAGCTTGATCCCGGGCACGTCCTTGAGCATCAACAGCGTTTAGATTTACTGACACAAGCTATTGATACTCTTCCTCCCCGCCGTCGAGAAGCTTTTATTCTTTATCGCTTTGATGGATTATCACAAAGCGAAATTGCAGAACAAATGGAAATTTCGATAAGCATGGTAGAGAAACATATTGCCGCAGCACTATTACATTGTAAAAGATATGTCGATGCAGGACAGGAGAAATGCACCAATGACGAGTAAGTCGGGAAATCAACCTCACACAGATGAGGCGCCTGCAACGCTTTTGGCAGATACCCATGATCAATTAAGCCAGCAATCTATTGATGAACAAGCTGCGCTTTGGTTCACCCGTCAACATAGTCAGCAAATGAGTTCACAGCAACGACAAGCCTTTAAACAGTGGGTAGCAGATAAAGATAATCAACAAGCTTATCAAGCTATCGCGGAAATTTGGCATAGTTGTGAAGCCTTACCACGCCCTACTATTGTGCCTATAGAAAAAAGGAAATCTTCACTCTGGCGCCCCTTTATTCACACTACGGCCGCACTCTGTTTAGTTGCTGTGTTATATCTTCCTTATAGTCATTTACCCACCCTGTTAATGGATAATATGACCTTAGCCACCAGCAATTTTCCTAAAGAGATGACCCTCGCTGATGGCTCTAAAGTTTTTTTAAATAGAAATACACAGGTACGCGTCTCGTATGTCCAAACCCAAAGACGCCTTTGGTTAGATAAAGGTGAGGCTTATTTTAAAGTAAAACCCAATCCTTATCGGCCATTTTATGTCCATGCTGATGAGCGATTAATTAAAGTTGTCGGTACTGAATTTGAAGTGAGTCGTTATCAAAATAATCAAATTAGTGTCGCCGTACATGAAGGCATTGTTGAAGTTAAAGCCACAGAAAAATCCCCTGCGACTTACCTATATGCTGGCTCTCAAGCAATTAGCCAATCAACCGATAATCAATTTGTCATTTCCTCAGTCAATGCTGATTCTGTAGGAAGCTGGCGTTTTGGGCAACTCCATTTCTTTGAACAACCACTTGGTGACGTGATCACTAAATTAAAACCTTATCTGGATATCAACGTTCATATCTCATCAGCCGATGTAGCAAAAATAAAGGTATCAGGTGTGGCAAATATTAATGACGCGAAAAGCTTTATTACTGCACTTCCGCTACTTTTACCGGTTAATGTTATTTTTACTGATAAAAATAATGTGTTAATTATCAACAAGTAAAAACAAACATGAAAAATATTCTTTTTTACAGGTGAGGATAATTCTCATTTCACCCTCTTACTTAGTAACAAAAATTATTAAGTCTATGAATGGGATTGGTGAAATGAGAATAAATAATAAAAAAAGGCCTCTAAAAAGGTCGCTACTCACATTATTAATAACGGCTACCGTGGCAGCCCCTTATAGTTATGCGGCAACGCTATCAGTCTCTTTACCAGAGCAATCTTTAGCTGATTCTTTAAACACTATCGCTAAACAAGGTCAGGTACAAATTCTGTTTGATGCCAACGCAATAAAAAACTTACGGGCTCCTGCACTCTCTGGTCAATATGAAACCCATACCGCATTACAAAAGGTGTTAATCGGTAGTGGTATGGAAATTATTTCACAGGGAAATGGCTTTGTTATTCGTCCATTAGCAACAAGCAGTACGATTGTGATCCCTGAAGTTAAAGTCACAGGGGTGGGAAGCAGTTATCATCCTGCTACAGATGTTGTTTCAGCACCACAATACATCACCGCGGAAGAGATAAAGCAACGTAATACTGGCGATGGCAATGTCACCGACTTACTTAAAAGTAACCCTGCGGTTCAATTTGCAAATAACGATAGCAACTCGATGAACCAAGGTGAAATTAAGCCCTCACGTATTTCTATTCATGGCTCCAGTAGCTATCAAAATGCCTATAAACTTGATGGCGTCAGTTTTAATAATGACTTTGATCCGGCAAATTCGGGCAATGGTGAAACCAATACCCGTATTACCAGTGATGAGCAAGGGATGTATCTTGATAGTCGACTTATTGATAGTGTCACCGTTTACGATAACAATATTCCCGTTGAATTTGGCGGATTTACTGGAGGCACAGTTGAAGTACAAAGTCGTCGTTGGTCTGGCGAAACCCATGCCAATGCCTATTACCGTACTACCCGTTCAAGCTGGAATAATATTTTCACCGATCCCAAATTAAAATTTGATACTGCAAATAATGATTTTAGTAATCCAGCCCGTTTCCAGAAAAAATATGATAAACAAAATTATGGCGGTTGGTTTGAAACAGGTTTAACGGAAAATACAGGATTAATTTTCTCAGCTTCTCGTCGGGAATCAACTATTCCAATGATGATAAGTGCTGAAGGGGGAATTGTTCACACCCCTGAAGGCGAATTAGAGCATGTATTACAAAGCCCACATTATCGTGATCAAACGCGTACTTCAGATAACTACTTTATCAAATATTCTTGGAATATCTCTGATAAACAATCTTTTGATCTATCAAGTAATATTGCCCGCTATAAGAGCTATCTGTTCTCCAGCTCTGTGTATAACTCCGGTTATGATAATGAACATAATGGACTCAGTTTTACCGCCCTTTATAAGCATCAACTTGCGCTAGGAACCTTAGAGTTAACCGCAGGTTATCAAAATCTGGAAGATAAACGCACCAATGACCAAGACTACTTTATCAAAGTAGAAGATTACACTGATTGGCAACACCCTAATCAAGTCTCCAGTGGTGGTCAAGGTGATCTGCGTAGTAAACAAGAAACCTATAGCGCCAAGAGTATTATGCGTTTTGATCCCATCGTGTGGGGTGCCGTCACTCATCGCCCCACCACCGGATTTGAAATTAGCCGCACCAAAGGCGCTTATATTCGTGATAAAACCTATTACAACTACACCTATCGCGGCATGACGGTCAATGATGAATGGATGGGAAGCTTATCACAAACGACGCGTTTTCTAACGGGTACCCATAATGCGTCTTATACCAATTATTCATTTTTTATTGACGATAATATTCAATATAAACGCCTCACCTTACGTCCCGGTGTACGTTTAGATCGTGATGATTTTGTACAAAAAAACAACCTCTCACCTCGTTTAAGTGCTACTTACGATATTTGGGGCACAGGTAATACTTTAATTATTGGTGGGGTAAACCGTTACTATGGACGTTCAATGCTCACTTACGCCCTTTATGGTGCGCAAAATGCCGGTTTACAACACTGCTATTTTGACTGTCAAACATCGGAGGAAAAGTGGACTAATCGTACCGACTTTGATGGTGTTGATTCACTAAAAACCCCTTATAACGATGAATTCACTCTAGGTCTACAACAAGAGATAGCCTCAACCACTTGGCGTTTACAGTATGTGCATCGCAATGGTCGTGATGAGGTGCGTAGTGATACTAAATATCCAGACTCAACCATTGATGAAAAACGTGCTATTCGCCACTTCAATAATAATGGTCGTAGTACACACGATACCTTAACGCTCTCCGTGAGAAATAGCCAACCATGGGAGCTTGCTAAAGCCGACCACGTCTTTAATGCTTCGATTAGCTGGCAAAAAAGCAAAACCAATACGCCAAAAGACTCAGGTTATGCCAATTTTGATCCCAGCGTTCAAGGAATGAACTATGACAAGGTGTGGTATGGCGGAAAAATTATCAATGCCAAAGACTTACCCTCTGACAACTTTAACTCGCCGTTAAAAGTGACCGCTGAGCTAACCAGTGTTTGGGATGATGTAGGGGTGACTTGGTTTAACCGTTTGCAATGGAATGGAGCTCGTTCACAAGCAGAGAAAGCCAATAATGGTGCGCCAAAACCAAGTGAGTACGGCCCGCTATTTGAATATAAAAAACGTCATTACAGTAGTCGTTTTACTTGGGATACCAAGCTCAGTTGGCAGCCTGAATTTGCTTACGGTGTAGGTATTTCCGTTGAAGTGAATAACGTACTCAATACCAAAAATGTCAATGATTACATTACCTATCAAGATAAAGAGTACAAATCTTACGAGCCAGGTCGACAGTTCTGGCTACAAGTCAGCTATGACTATTAAAAATTGATGAAGTTAATGTGAGCAACCGAGTCAATAAACAATAAAAACATGACAAATAAGCAATGAAAACAATAAAACAATTTTTCTATTTGGTTTCACCTTTTTGGGGACGGCGTGCCGCCCTTTACTGCTGGTTCCTATTAATTCTCTCTTTAACGTTAACCCTCTCATCCGTTTGGTTTAACGTCAAAATGAATGAATGGAATGGCAGCTTCTATAACGCCCTACAACAACTCGATGGGCAAGCCTTATATAAACTGCTGCAACAGTTTGTGATTATTATTGCCGGATTAATTACCGTAGTCGTGATGGGTGATTTCTTACGCCAAAAAATGATCATTCGCTGGCGTGAAGGTATGACAGAGCAAGTGCTTGAGCGCTGGCTATCAAAAAATAGTAAACACTATATGTTGCGGTTAACCTCGCAAGAGCCAGACAATCCCGACCAACGAATTGCCGAAGATATTCGTTTACTGATTGAATCGACAATGCGCTTAACAGTGACCTTTTTACATTCACTGTTAACACTTATCTCTTTTGCCACTATTTTATGGTCACTCTCTGGTGCACTCTCTTTCTCTTTAGCAGGCAAAGAGTGGAATATACCGGGTTATATGTTCTGGGCCTGTATTATTTATACCCTTATCGGGATCACCATCACCCAGCTCATTGGTTCTCCATTACGTAAAATCAATATGGATAAACAGCGTAAAGAGGCGGATTACCGTACTGCGCTTATCACACGTAAACAACATGGTGATGCTATTGCCGGTCAACGGGGTGAAATGAGCGATCGTCATGAACTGATGGGACGCTTTTTAGGGGTGATCCGCAACTGGAATAACCTTATCCGTTATGAGAGAAACCTTGCTTTCTTTACTGTGGGTTATCAGCAAGCCACGGCAATGGCGCCAATTATTTTTGCTTTGCCAAAATTCCTCGCCGGCGAATTAATGCTAGGGGGATTAATGCAGTTACGACAAGCCTTCTCCAGTGTTGCTGGGGCATTAAGCTGGTTTATTTTCTCCTATAAAGAAATTGCTGCATGGCAGGCAACGGTTACCCGTCTTTATCATTTTGTGGTGTTGTTAGAGCATGATCACCAGCCTGAGATCACCGAGTTAGATGATAAACAAACTAAGCTGACAACCAATTTATCGCTATTTATGCAAGACGATAGATTATTAATTAACAATATTCACTTTTCTCTCAAAGCGGGTGAATTGGCGGTAATTGAAGGTAGCTCAGGTATCGGGAAATCAACGCTGTTACGTGCGTTAAGCGGTCACTGGCCTTATTTTAAAGGAGATATTCAACGGGTAACCAATATCAGTTGGCTCCCACAACGTATGTATCTGCCTGTTGCCCGCTTAGATAGCTTATTGGCTTATCCTTGCCAAGCATCTCAGTTCTCACAACAAGAGTACCAAGAAGTGCTTCATTGGGTGGGGCTAGATAAAATAAAAAATCAGCTTTCACTGGAAACAGATTGGACAACGCGCTTATCCGGTGGTGAACAACAACGTCTTATCTTTGCCCGTTTATTACTCAATAAACCCGATCTTATTTTATTAGATGAAACCACATCCGCTCTTGATGAACAAAATGCCCTACATATGTTGTTATTACTTAAACAGCATCTACCAACCTCGGGCATTGTCTTAGTCAGTCATCAGCGTTTCACTCACGCTATTGCCGAGCAAGTAATTTCATTACAAGCGCCGACTGCGTCCTCCTCTCAATCAGCTGGAGTTACTGAATATGTATCGTAAGTTACTGATTATCTCAGTCAGTTTATCACTTCTGGGTTGTGCAACAGGCACCTCGTCTAAGCATACCAATAATGCCCTTTCACTGCGCCCCGATATTCGCCATTTTACGCTTGATAATGGCTTAAATGTCTATTTGCTACAACGCCCACAAACGGGGGTTGAAATGCGTTTACTGGTGAAAAGTGGCTCGGTACAAGAAGATGAAAAACAACTTGGCTTTGCCCACTTTACCGAGCATATGGCTTTTAAAGGCACGACTCATTTTCCGGGAACAACTGGGTTTAAACAGCTTGAAAGCCTAGGAATGAAGTTGGGGAGTCATGTTAATGCGGCAACGAGCTTAAACTCAACAACCTATAAATTATCCCTGCCTAATGCCAATCCGACCCAAATAAAAACAGGGTTGAGGATCTTGTCCGATTGGGCCTTTGGCATGACATTTGATCCCGTTGAGTTTGATAAAGAGCGTCCGGTGATCGTCGAGGAGTGGCGATTACGCCAAGGTATCGGTTTTCGTATTAATCGCCAACTTGAAGAGTTACGTTATTATGGCAGTCGTTATCTAGATCGTGATCCCATTGGGGACTTAGATATCGTTAAGCATGGTGATGTCAAAGAAGCAAAACGTTATTACGATACTTGGTATCAGCCTGAAAGAATGGCATTGGTGTTAGTGGGTAATTTTAATCAAGGTGATGCGATTGCTGATATTACCCAGATGTTCAATGCAAAAAATAGTGAAAACAAAGGCGTTGACTCTCCATCATGGCACCGCTTTATCGACAATAAAGATTTATTAGTAAAGACGATTTTTGATAAAGAGCAAGGCTCACGCATTGTGCAATTCACTCTACAGCGTACACTGCCTGCACCATTAAATAGTCGCCAAGGTCAATATGATGATTTAATGGACTCGTTGTGGCTCGCCATCTTAAATCAGCGCTTTTCAACCATTGTTGATAATGGGTTAGTGCCTTCCGTCAGTGCCAATACACAAGGTGCGATGTTAGATGCCCGTCGCTCACAACAATTGATGATTGCCCATCCTAAAGGGGATGATTATCAAGGTACATTAGATATTCTATTTACTGAAGTACAGCGTTTAGCCTCACAGCCAGTATCTCAGCAAGAGTTAGATAATGCCCGCAATGCGCTGTTAAAACGTCTTAGCCAACAAGCTGCTGGTGAAGAGCGCTATGAGCATGGTTATTTAGCTAACCAAATTACTACGGCACTTGAATTAGAAATGCCAATCCAAAGCAAAAAGCAGGCGTTAAACTTAAGTTATCAACTAATAAATAACGTTACACCTGATACCTTAAAACACTATTTTGCCCAATACCTAACACAAGCTTCACCACGAGTGGCAATTATCGGCCCAGATAGTGATAGTCAGGTATTTAGTGCCACTAAAGCCTCGCAACGCTGGCAAGAGATTAGACAATCTGATCCCGGTGCGTTTACATTGAAAACCCATGCGGTGGTATTAGATATTAAACCTGAGCAAACCGGTACTGTTGTCACCACACAAACACTTCCGATTGAAAAAACACAGCTGTGGACACTGAGCAATAACGTAAAAGTTATTATTAAAAATGACCAGTGGCTAAAAGACAATATCCAAGTATCACTGCGTATTCCCGGAGGTGTTTCTCTGGAAACAGGACAAAGTTTAGGCTTGGTTCAGTGGGCATTAAACTTACCAGAAGTGAGTGGATATGGGCATTACAACGCAAGAGAGTTAGCGTTATTTAGTAAACAGCATCAAATCAGTTTGCGTCCATACAGTGAGTTGTTATTCCACGGCTTGCGTGGCGAAGCGCCTATTGATGAGTTAGACACCTTGTTGACCTTATTGCATTTAAAAGTGACGGCACCACAATTTAATGGGCAAAAATTAGAGCAACAAAAACAAGCAACGGCATTAGGGATCGCCAAAACACCAGTTGAACGTATTTTCTTAGATCATATTAATAAAGAGAGCTATCAAAACGGTGAGCGCTTAGTGATTTCGCCACAAGGCCCTTGGCAACAGTTTACCGCACAACAATTACAACAAACGAATCAATCACTTCTAGGACAGCCTGCCGATATGGTATTGGTGATTAGTGGGCCTATTAACCTAAATCAGGCCAAACCGATGATCGAACGTTGGATAGCAACGCTGCCGACACGTTCATCGCAACGTCTATTTTGGGCTGATCCGGCGATTAATCCCAAATTAAGCTCATTTAATAAAACCTACCCTATTGCCAGTAGCGATAAGAGTATGATCAGTATTCAATACGCAGCCAAAGCCCAATGGTCACAACAGCAACTGTTAGCACTTAACTTGCTTGATACCGTTGTCAGCCAACGTTTAAGGCTTAATCTTCGTGAACGAGCGGGCGGGATCTACTCGCTAGGCTTTTCTGAGTCACTAACCAAGCTGCCAAGTAGTTTTTATACCGGACGTTTAAACTTTACCGCATCACCACAGCGGGCAGATGAATTAATTGCACTTGCGCGTAAAGTGGTCAATGACGTAAAACAAGCGGGTATTGCCGATAAAGAATTACAAGAGGCAAAAAATATTTGGTTAACTGAATATGGGCAAGCCAAAGAGAGTGCTAGCTATTGGACTGATGCACTTGCCCAAGTGGCAACAGATGACCAACAATATCAACGACTATTAACTGAGACTGCTATTGTCAACGGAATAAGTGTCAGTGATGTTAATCAAGTTGCTCGTCAGTGGTTGGGTGAAAATGAAAAAATCTTCAAACTAACACCACCAACAAAGCAATAAATTTCTATTTATCACTTTAATAATAAACGCCCAGCGTATCTTTATTCTGGGCGTTTATTCATCTAACCTGAATAACTTAGCAATGTTTCATTCAATATTATTGTCTATTAAATTTATTAATCTTTTTTGAGCGCCCAACGACCACTACCCAAAAACATCACCGCAATCGCAGCAAACATATAGAAGCCAGCACTTTCAGGTGCCCATCCCCCCGTTTTGGGATCTAAGGCTAAAAGATCACCGGAATGTACCATCAGCACCGCAACCCCCATGGTTGCCGCCACAACAAATGCTGAAAATCGAGTAAATAAACCGATAATCAGTAAGATAGGACATAGAACTTCACCCAGTAATGTGCCATAAGCAATAAATGCAGGTAAGTTAATATTTGCCAACATTCCCTGTATACCGGCAAGTCCTCCTGGCTCCATTTTGTGTAATCCGTGTAATAACATTAAGACACCTAGCGAAACACGTAAAACAAACTTACCTAAATCGGGGTGGTTTGTAAGCTGATTAAATTTATTAATCATAACGTCTCCAAAATCAACAATGTGATGGGCATTTTTAATACGTATTAATGGGTATTTATTATTATATGATTAAAAAATATGAATGAGTGCAATTTTTATTATCATTATTTGTTATGGTTGATGAGGCATTTAGATTATTATCGTTTAATTAGGAGCTATTCACCTTTTCCATGATTAAGATCACAACTTATTAACATAATCAACTCTTAATCAGCAACTTCTCGTTATGCTATAGATATCTCATCTGACCAGTATAAAAAAGGTATCTGATGGCACACTATTCTTATTTATTTTCTCCCCTTGATTTAGGGTTTACTACGCTTAAAAATCGTATTTTGATGGGCTCGATGCATACCGGACTAGAAGAAGATCCACATGATGCACCTAAGCTTGCTGAATTTTATGCTCAAAGAGCTGCGGCAGGGGTGGCACTTATTGTCACCGGTGGGATCTCCCCTAATAAGCAAGGTGTATTGTTGCCACATGCAGCAACGCTAATGTCAGAAGATCAACTCGCTTCTCATCAATTAGTCACTGATGCGGTACATAAACAGGATGGGAAAATCGCTTTACAGATTTTACATACTGGTCGTTATAGTTATCAGCCTAATTTAGTCGCCCCTTCAGCGATCCAATCGCCTATCACCCCTTTTATGCCCCAAGCAATGAGTCATGAGCAGATAGAACAAACTATTGAAGATTATATTCATTGCGCTAAGTTGGCTCAGAAAGCAGGCTATGATGGTGTTGAGATCATGGGATCTGAAGGCTATTTAATTAACCAGTTTTTAGTAAGTCATACGAATCAACGCGATGATCAATGGGGTGGCTCTATTGAAAATCGCTGTCGTTTTGCATTACGTATTTTAGCTGGCATAAGAGAAGCTGTGGGTGAACACTTTATCATTATCTATCGTTTATCAATGTTAGATTTAATTACCGAGGGAGCTAATGCCTCAGAGGTATTTTATCTTGCTCAAGCAGTAGAAAAAGCCGGAGCAACCCTAATCAACAGTGGTATTGGTTGGCATGAAGCCCGTATCCCCACTATTGCCACTATGGTGCCAAGAGGGCAATTTGCTTATGTCACTCGCCAATTGATGGGAAAAATCAACATTCCTCTTATCACTTCTAATCGTATCAATACACCTCAAGTGGCTGAAGCTATTTTAGCGGAAGGCTGTGCAGATATGGTGTCTATGGCGCGTCCTTTTCTTGCCGATCCGCAATTCGTATTGAAAGCGCAACTTGGTCGCGAGGATGAGATAAACACCTGTATTGCCTGCAACCAAGCCTGCTTAGATGAAATATTCAGTGGTCACCCGGCATCTTGTCTTGTAAACCCTTTTGCCTGTCGAGAAACAGAGCTTATTTTAACCCCGACTCAAGCCCCTAAAAAAATTGCTGTCGTTGGCGCAGGCCCCGCAGGATTAGCATTTGCCATTACAGCAGCTAAACGTGGTCATCATATTACTTTATTTGAAAAAGAAGACCGTATTGGTGGACAACTCAATATTGCCAGTCAAATTCCGGGTAAAGAAGAATTTAAAGAGACATTGCGCTACTTTAAGCGGCAATTGCAAATCACAGGGGTGATCGTAAAAAATAATACGGAAGCGACACTTTCCCATCTGCAATATTTTGATGAAATTATTTTAGCCAGTGGTGTTATCCCTCATATTCCAGAGATTGATGGCCATGATAATCCGATAGTAAAAACCTATCTTGATGTCCTTAAATACCATCAGCCAACCGGCGAAAAAGTGGTGATTATTGGCAGTGGTGGTATTGGTTTTGACACTGGCCTTTATCTTACCCAAACTGGCCAATGCAGTAGTTTAAGCCCTTGTGCATTTAATAAAGAGTGGGGAATTGACCCAACACTTACGCATCGCGGAGGGATCACCTCAGCCGATCCTTTTATTAAAAAAGACAAACAGATTGTTATGACGCAACGTAAAAGTGGGAAATTTGGCTTAAGTTTAGGTAAAACAACAGGCTGGATACATCGCTTAACATTGCAGAAAAAAGGGGTCAAATGGCTAACTGGCTGCCATTATCAAAAAATTACCGAGCAAGGAGTAATAATTGAACATAACGAACAACAGCAACTGCTCGCAGCTGATAGCGTGATTTTATGTACCGGGCAACAATCTTATCGTCCGCTACTGCAAGCGTTACAACAAGAAAATAAAACCGTCCATCTTATTGGCGGGGCAAAAGAGGCTAAAGCATTAGATGCCAAACGAGCCATTAAGCAGGGAACAGAATTAGCACTTACTATTTAACACTCGATTTATCATATCAATAACCAGAAACCCCATATAGTTTCCTATATGGGGTTCTGTTTTTATTATTAATTTTTGTTGTTACTTACTACCCTTCCTGTCTTACTACTCTTTATATCTATTTACTACTTATACTCTTTAGCCATTATTTTTTTCAGTTAATGGATTGGCAACTAAACGCTCATCTTCGGCTATGCAGACCGTTGCGGTAAATAGCACATCAGTTGATGAGTTTAATGCAGTCTCTGCTGAATCTTGTAAGACACCAATCATCACACCTACCGCAACTACTTGCATCGCAAGATCATTACTAATACCGAACATGCTACAAGCAAGCGGAATTAACAGTAACGAGCCACCAGCAACCCCTGATGCACCACAAGCACAAATAGCAGCAACAAGGCTTAGCAATAAGGCTGTTGGAATATCCACAGGCATACCCAAGGTATTTACCGCAGCAAGTGTTAAAATAGTAATAGTGATTGCCGCTCCCCCCATATTAATGGTCGCACCTAATGGGATCGAGACAGAATAGGTATCTTCATTTAAATTCATACGACGACACATTGCCATATTCACCGGAATATTAGCCGCTGAACTACGCGTAAAAAAGGCAGTAACACCACTTTCACGTAAGCAAGCCCATACTAATGGATAAGGATTACGGCGAATTTTCCAAAATACAATCAATGGGTTGACAACGAGCGCAACAAACAGCATACAACCAATTAAAACAAGTAAGACATGCAAGTAGCCAGCTAAAGCTTTAAAGCCAGTCGTAGCAATGGTTGATGACACCAAGCCAAAAATCCCGATTGGCGCTAAACGGATCACCACACGCACAAGGTTAGTTACCGCATCTGCAAAATCTTGTGTTAATGCTTTAGTCGTATCACTTGCATGGCGTAACGCTAAACCTAAGCCAATAGCCCAAGCTAAAATCCCCATATAATTGCCGTTAATCAGTGCATCTACAGGGTTAGCCACCACATTAATTAATACACCTTTTAAGACTTCAGCAATATTTTCAGGTGGCGATAGCTGTGAATCGTTGACAACTAGCGTTAATACTGAGGGAAACACAAAGCTTGCCACTACTGCTGTCAGTGCAGCAAAGAAAGTCGCGAGCAGATAAAGCACTAATATGGGACGTATACTGGTTTTTTGTCCTTGACGGTGGTTGGCAATCGAAGCCATAACCAATACCCAGACTAAAACAGGCGCAACGGCTTTTAAGGCACTAATAAATAAGTTACCTAATAAGCTCATCATTTTAGCCACTTCTGGTGCTAACCAAGCCAGTAAAATACCCGCAATTAAACCAGCAAGTATTTGTTTAACGAGACTTCCCTGAAAAAGCAGGTTAAGTACTCTGGATTGTTGTTTATCCATAGTTATTCCATTACTTAAAATAATATTTAAAAAAGCAATTGTGTGCTTGCTTTTGCCAGTATAAGGAAATGAATCTTGCTGAAAAGCTTATTTTGCAAAATATACATCATTAGCTATTTTTGTTAACAACAAAATAACACAATTGTGATCATAATAGGGTTTTGTTCTTTTTAACGTACAGACCACAAATGAAAGAAATTATTATTATCATGAGGTTAGATTTAATCGTTAAATAAAAAACTAACTCTTATACTATTTACCTTGATTTTTCTTAATCACTTGATGAGTTTAATTTTAACTTTTTAATAACATTTTAATTGGTTTAACTAGCCAATTGGCAACTTTAAAACACTTTTTTTGATGAATAAATAACCATGATATTAGCTTCAATCAGCAAGGAAAAATAATGCTTTTTTATCTCAGTAAAACATCACCATAGTAATTCTATTATTACGTTTTCTTAAGGTTTTTTCTTTAAAACAACGTATCCTAAACTGGAAAACAAAAGTGAATGTCTTTTTTCAAATATTCTTGCTCAATGAAGCGCTTGTAGGGTATTTAAGTGAAAAAATTTTCTGTCTAGTTTTTATTGATTTTGTTAGAGTGTTGCTGTTTTAAACAATGAAAAATAAACCCTATGATATGTATTACGGGTAAATAGATAACAAGAGAGAATGTTTTTGTATTTACCCCCGAATGACTCAGTTTTAGGAAGCCTTTTATATGGAAATCGTAAGAGAGCTGTTCTTGGCGCTTTGGCATCAAGATTACGAAACCTTAGCGAATCCCTCACTGCTTTGGATTATTTACATTTTATTATTCAGCATACTATTCCTAGAAAACGGAGTACTACCCGCAGCTTTCTTACCAGGAGACAGCTTATTAATTTTAGTGGGTGTGTTAATTGCTAAAGGAACCATGGATTTTCCATTAACCTTACTTATTCTAACGGCAGGTGCTAGCTTAGGTTGTTGGCTGGGTTATCTGCAAGGGAAGTGGCTTGGTAACACCCGACTTGTACGAAGTTGGTTATCACATTTACCAGAACACTACCACCAACGAGCCCATGGACTTTTCCATCGACATGGCTTGGCGGCGTTACTTATTGGTCGTTTTCTCGCTTTTGTTAGAACATTATTGCCGACTATTGCCGGCCTTGCTGGCTTACAAAACGGTCGTTTTCAAGTTTTTAATTGGCTAAGTGGTCTGTTATGGGTTGGTATTTTAACCACCTTAGGCTATTTATTAGGAAATAGTCCGTTATTCCGCCAATATGAGCATCATTTAATGAATTTTCTGATGCTACTGCCTGTTTGTTTATTAGTGATTGGCCTAATCGGGAGTGTATGGGTCGTCATTAAGAAGAAAAGTAAACAGAGTAATCAACCGTAATCTATCGCTATTTCTATTATTTTTTATAGCGTTAATATTTAGCATCTTAAAGCCTGTTTTATGATTAAAACAGGCTTTTGTTTTTTATTTCAAGCTATTACTGATTATTTTTTTAATATCACCCTTGGCAAGAATAAGACTTTTCTCTTTTTTAGGGAATTAAGTCATTATTTAATTTTATTATATGGTAAATCTAGTCTATTGTTATAGGTATAACCTCATATCTTGATTAAAGGAGTTACTCATGTCACACCAACGTTCAAATGAAGATCTGCGTAGTGAATTAAAATCTCTGGCTGATACTCTAGAAGAAGTTCTGAACTCCTCGGCAGATAAATCAAAAGAGGAATTACAAAGTTTACGAGAAAAAGCTGAATATGCGCTACGTGGCTCTCGTGCAAAACTCAGTGATGCAGGTAGAGAAATCGTCGATAACACTAAAGAAATGGCGGGTAAAGCGGACAACTATGTGCGTGAAAACCCATGGACAGGTGTTGGTATTGGCGCGGCAGTAGGTGTCGTACTCGGTGTTCTACTTTCGAAACGTTAATCCATAATGAGTGATACTCAAAGACCACAGGGCCCCGCATCCGGGGTTCTGAATTCTCTTAGTCGTATTGGCGCTGTTATCGTTGGCATGGTTGAAACCCGCCTAAAATTAATCGCCATCGAACTAGAAGAAGAAAAAATTACACTTATTCAGCTTATTTTAATGGCGGGGATCACCTTATTACTCACCGCCTTTGGCTTAATGAGTCTACTTATTCTCCTCTTTTGGGTGATCCCACCTGAATATCGTATTCATGCTTTAGCGATTACAACGGCTATTTTGCTAGTTGGTGCCTTAATAGGTGCTATCATGACATTGAGAAAAGCCCGCAATTCAACGCTGTTAGGTGATACTCGCCAACAACTAGAATTAGATAAGCGTCTTTTGGAGCAATATCGCGATGAGCAAACAAAATAGACGCACCCTAGCATTAGCAAGACGCAAAAAGCTGTTGTTGGATGAAATTCAACAACAGCGCACTCAATTAGCGCAAGAGAGGCAAACATGGTTAGAGGTCACTGCGCCTTATGATAAAGCATGGAATATCTTAACCTCGTTAAAACCTATCTTGTTAATAGGGGCAAGCGTGGTATCTCTTTATAGCATTAAGCACCCTAAAAAACTGGTTCGTTGGGGACGACGGGCGATAGGCGCTGTTGGTTTAATACGCACATTACAGAAGTCTGTCAAAAAAACCGCTGACTAAACATCAATTTTTTTGTGTAAGAATGTTAATTCTTCTTAATATCCTCCATATTATTTTTTCTTTATTGTATATCTCAAGCCAAACAGTGGTTATTTACACTAAAAACTGGCAATTAAACAAATAAAATACAGATATATTAAATAATATAAAATTTTATCAGGAATAAACATCATGAAGAATTTTGAAAACATTGCCTTATTAATCGCACGTATTCTCATGCCAATTTTATTTATCAGCGCAGGGTATGGAAAAATTGAAGCCTATGAAGGTACTCAACAATATATGCAATCAATGGGTGTTCCGGGAGCCTTATTACCTTTAACCATTTTATTAGAGTTAGGGGGTGGATTAGCTATATTATTCGGTTTCTTAACTCGCACAACGGCTATCTTTACCAGTGTATTTACGCTGTTAACCGCACTACTGTTCCACACTAACTTTGCAGAAGGGGCAAATCAGTTAATGTTTATGAAAAATATGACTATTGCCGGCGGCTATTTATTACTGGTTATCACAGGTCCGGGTAAATGGAGCTTAGATCGCCTATTTAAGAAAAATTGGTAATAATAGATTTAATAATAAAAAGATCCTCTAGGGGATCTTTTTTAATTGTATTCTCAAACTCTAGCGAACAAACTATTTTTTATCCGCAGCAAACAATTTAGGAATTTCGCGTAAACACCAGGATTTAGCTTCTCCCATACTGTCTCTGCGCCACGCCATAATAATATTATTTTCATGATGATATTCAGGGCCAACCACACGTAAACGCCCCTCTTTTAAATCATCTTCAATTAAATCAATAGGCATAGTAGCAACCCCTAAACCGGCAATTAATGCTCGACGTTTATCTTCAATCGAACTCACCGTTAAACGACGCTGTTTATCTAATAACAGTACAGTTAAAACAGGTCGTTCTCTTGCGGTATCGGCGATAGCAATACCGCGATATTTTAAGCGAGTTTCTTCTGCAAGTGGTTCAGGTTCATTATGGATAGGGTGATCAGGGCTGGCAACATAGACACTGGTGGTATTATATAAAGGGCGGAAATTGATTTCTGATGAAGAACGAAAATGCATATCCGGTGAAATAACAATATCACATTTACCACTTTCTAAGCTCTCCCATGCTCCAGCAAGCACTTCGGTGACTAAAGAGAGTTGTGTATTTGATTTTTCAGCTAATTTCTCAACTAACGGGAATAAGCGAGAGGCGGGTGTTAATGCTTCACACACAATCGTAATATGTGGCTCCCAACCGCGAGCTAGCGCTTCAGCATCAGAAGTTAATTTATCTGCAGCTTCAAGAAGAATACGCCCTCTTTCAAGTAACATTCTTCCCACATTAGTAAATTTAGTTCGATGTCCTGAACGGTCAAATAGCACAACATCCAAATCTTCTTCTAATTTCTGCATGGTATAACTGAGTGCTGATGGGACGCGATTTAGCTCATCAGCGGCGGCAGCAAAACTTCCTCTACGATCAATGGCATCCATCACTCGTAGAGATTCCAATGTAATGGCTTTATCTTTACTCATTATACTTATCTCTATCAAATAATTTGATTATTGGCACCAGATTAACTTGCTAACAATCTACAGTCCATATCTCTATGATGAATATATTGATTAATCGACTCGAAAAGTACCGCGATGATAAAATACAGAACAGCACAACAGTGTGGCAAAGCGGACTATGGCTGGCTACAAGCTCGCTACACATTCTCCTTTGGCCACTATTTCGATCCTCATTTTTTAGACTATGGCACATTAAGAGTACTGAACCAAGAAGTGCTCGCACCAAATTCTGAGTTTAAAGCAAAAACCTATCCTCATGTGGATGTCGTCAACCTGATCTTAAGAGGTGAAGCGACTTATCTTGATAATATGGGGCGAACACTTACTGCCAAACAAAACGAGTGTTTATTAATTTCGCCTCATAATACAGAAACTTACATTGAAAGAAATAGTAGTCCAGATACCCCATTAACTCGTATTCAATTATGGCTAAACGCGTGCCCACAACAAGAGAGCATCGCTTCACAAAAATTAGCTTTAAATGAAGATTTAAAATATCAATTATTGGCTTCCCCATCAGGGGATAATGGCAGTTTGATGCTAAGGCAAAATATCTGGCTCTATCATATTAATTTAGCGCAAGGGGATGAAATAACCTTGCCGATACAGGGTCAGAAAGGCTATTTGCAATCTATCAAAGGCGGTGTCCATTTCCAAACCTCAGAGCAAGAGCTTGGGGAAATCCGTTGTGGTGATGGTGCTTTTATTCAAGATAGCAATATGCTAGCGCTAAGATGTCAAAAGGCTTTTCGTGGTCTTTTTATTGATATCGTTTCTTAATCAGCTAGCGATATCAGCGAACAATCATTTATCATCACACTAGCAATAGCAATAAAGCAGAAAACCCTCGAGCCACAGAGTGAATCGAGGGTTTTATATAAGGTGAGTTGACCGTTAAGCCGGGTTCTGTCGTGGACAACCATTCATCTAGGCCAGAACTTGCGCGCTGGCTCCAGCAACCTACCCGGGTTCAATGCGGGCCGCACCATAAGAACCCCTATTTGGTCTTGCTCCGGGTGGAGTTTACCATGCCACAAACTGTTACCAGTTGCGCGGTGCGCTCTTACCGCACCCTTTCACCCTTACCTGATCCTGTAAACAGGCCATCGGCGGTTTACTCTCTGCTGCACTTGTCGTAGGCTCGCGCCTCCCAGACGTTATCTGGCACCCTGCCCTGTGGAGCCCGGACTTTCCTCCCCTCTATCCGTCTCCCCGAAGGGACAACGATAAAGCAGCGGTTGTCTAGTCAACTCAGGGGGCGGATTATAAGGATTTTCCGCGTTAATGTATAGCGAAAGAAACAAAAAATCGTTTTACTGATCTTGTTCCGCTTCATTTTGCGCAATGACGTGTTTGTACAACGCATTTTTCTTCACGCCATAAATCTCAGCGGTAACTGCTGCCGCCTTTTTCAAAGGTAACTCTTTTTGTAAAATCGCCAATGTGCGTAATACTTCTGGGGCAAAATGGTCTTCTTGTGGCTTTTGATACCCTTCAACAATTAATACCATTTCCCCTTTACGGCGATTTTCATCTTCACGAACCCAGTTAAGTAATTCCCCAACAGGCATTCCTTGAATGGTTTCCCACGTTTTGGTTAATTCTCTTGCCAATACAATATAGCGCGCTTCCCCCCAAACCGTCACCATATCCGCTAAACTATCTAATAAACGGTGGGTGGACTCATAAAAGATTAAAGTACGGGGCTCTTGTGCTAAATCACGCAAACAATCTTGACGACTTTTTGTTTTTGCTGGTAAAAAACCTTCATAACAAAAACGGTCAGAAGGTAATCCGGCGGCTGATAGCGCGGTAATTGCCGCACATGCCCCAGGTAATGGCACCACTTTTATGCCGTTTTTGCGACACTGATTGACTAAATGATAGCCGGGATCATTAATTAATGGTGTACCTGCATCAGAGACTAATGCGATACTTAGCCCTTGTTGTAATTTGCTAATTAATTGATCTGCTTTTTGCTGTTCATTATGATCATGTAACGCAAACAAACGTGCGTTAATGGCAAAATGCTGTAATAGAAGCCCTGTATGACGGGTATCTTCTGCAGCTATTAAATCGACATGAGACAGCACATCAAGTGCCCGCTGGGTGATATCGCCCAGATTACCAATGGGTGTGGGTACTATGTACAGTGTGGATGTCGTTACCGCTGCTCGATTAGGTTGATTCATTGTTTATTCCGAATGACCGATTTAAAATTGAGCATAATTATAAAACATCACTGGGTACAGTATGCTTTCCTCAATTTTTGTGCGTTTTAAAACAGGTTTATCCTATACTGCAATACTTTCTGCCTTGATTATGTCAGGTTGTACCCTGACGGGGCAACAACAACAGCCACTGACACCTGCTGAAAAAGCGCAAGTGGAAATGAAACAATTTCAGAAAGTCATTGATGATGCGAACGGACAAGCCTCTTTAGATGTGATCCGTGCCTATATTGGCCTAGAACCCCTTATCACTGATCCTGTATTACATCAGCAAAATATTGATGATACTTGGTTAACACTCACGAAGCTTACACCTGAACAACGTCGTAGTGTAGTGATCAAAGCTGATGAAAATACATTACAAGGCTGGTTAGATTTACTCAACACTTATGAATATAACCAAGATGATGCGGATAAATTATCCCAAGCAATACGCGAATGGCAAACACGCTATCCACGCAATCCAGGAGCGCTAACATTACCGACGCTGTTATTGCGCCAATCACAATCTGCCGTCAGTAACAGCGGAAAAATCGCATTATTATTACCGTTAACAGGACAAGCTAAAGTGTTTGGTAATGCTATTATGCAAGGCTTTACCGATGCTAAAGAAGGTTTACCTCAACCTCAAGCTAATGCAGCGCCAGAAGCCCCCCAACAAGATAGTTTAGCTTCCATTTTAGCAGAATTAGGTATTTCATCTCCGAATGCAGACACTGCGACAACGGAAAACGATAATTCAACAGATGATAATACAGCGGAAGGCGCTGAAAATAGTGACGCTATTTCAGCAAAAGAAACCGAAGCCTTTGCGGGTAATAGCCGCGTGCAATTAGATCCTATTGTCCAAAATAATCGCCAAGTGATTATGTATGATACCAATAGCCAACCCATTGATCTGTTACTAAAAAAAGTGCAACAAGAGGGTGCTGATTTAATTGTGGGGCCACTATTAAAACCCGAAGTGATCAAAACCATTGAATTAAAAAGTGGTTTACCTGTTTTAGCGCTAAATGAAGTTGATAATATTCCTCTTGCTACTACAGTGTGTTTCTTTTCACTTTCCCCAGAAGATGAAACTCGTAATGCGGCTCAACACTTACGCCAGCAACAAAAATCTAACCCACTCATTATCGTTCCTGACAATAAATTCGGTCAAAGAATGGCACAAACTTTTGCGGATGAGTGGCAGCGTAGCGGGGGTGGAACCGTCTTACAACAAACTTTTGGCTCTCTTGATAGTCTAAAAAGTTCAATTAATCGTGGCGTGGGTATTCGAATGACAGGAACCCCGGTATTGCCAACAGACAATGCACCACTGCCATTAGATACCGCTTCAATGCCAACAACAAACGGTGCTATTGATTCTGTGTATATCATTGCCACTAGCGATGAGTTAACATTGATTAAACCAATGATTGATATGGCAATCAGTACCAAAAAACGCCCACCGATTTATGTCAGCTCACGCAGTAATCAAGGGGGAATGGGGCCAGATTTTCGTATGGAAATGGACGGTATCCAATTTAGTGATATTCCTCTTATGACGGGAGCAAATTTACCGTTAATGCAAAAAGCATCCAGTAAATTTGCGAACGATTACTCATTAATGCGCCTTTACGCTATGGGTATTGATGCATGGTCATTAGCAAACAATTACAATGAACTCACCAAAGGAACCTTACAGTTCAATGGTGTTTCTGGCTCTTTACGTGTGGAAGATAATTGCACTATTTATCGACAACTCCCATGGATGCAATTTAAACAAGGTAAAATTGAACCTGTGGGACAATAAGTAAGCAATTTACCCCATAAACCGCCTCTTTGAAGTCTCCGGATAAGGAGTTGACTTTACCTTGAGGCGGTTTATTTATAAGAGATAACATCAGGAAATCATGGATGATTATTCCTAAAAGTACTTATCTAGTCGGACAATATTATGAGAGAAAAGCGTTAAATTACTTGCGCCAACAAGGGTTAAAGTTAATTGAGCGTAATGTCCGATATCCCTGTGGAGAAATTGATCTTATTATGCAGGGTAATAGAACATGGATATTTGTTGAAGTCCGCTTTCGGCGTAGTGCACAATTTGGTGATGCAATCAGCTCAGTGACCTACAGTAAACGGCGCCGCTTATGGTACGCCGCCAATTGTTGGTTAGCTCAGCGCCAACAAAGTATCGAGACGGTTAACTGTCGCTTTGATATTTGTGCATTTGATCAACGCCAGTTAATATGGCTAAAAAACATTCTCGATCATACGGAATTTATTCGTTAAATTAGATTATATAGGTCTTAACGTGCTTGATAGAATAAAAGTCTGCTTTACAGAGAGTATTCAAACTCAAATTGCAGCAGCAGAAGCGTTACCCGATGCCATTTCCAGAGCTGCCATGATGATGGTTCAATCTTTGTTAAACGGACATAAAATATTAAGCTGTGGCAACGGTAGCTCAGCAGCAACGG
Source organism: Proteus sp. G2674 (assembly GCF_009915195.1). Classification (NCBI taxonomy): domain Bacteria; kingdom Pseudomonadati; phylum Pseudomonadota; class Gammaproteobacteria; order Enterobacterales; family Morganellaceae; genus Proteus; species Proteus sp. G2674. The sequence continues at coordinate 101,863 of NZ_JAABLS010000014.1, read as the reverse complement.
CTCAACGTTTTGCCGCGAGTATGATCCATCGTTTTGAAACAGAGCGCCCAAGTTTACCGGCATTATCTTTAAATACCGACAGTGTTGTGATGACCGCCATTATGGGAAATCAGCAACATGATGAAATTTATGCCAAACAAGTACGGGCATTAGGGCAAGCAGGTGATGTACTGTTAGCTATTTCCACTCATGGTAATAGCAGAAGCATTATTAAAGCTGTTGAAGCCGCTGTTACTCGAGATATGACCATTGTTGCACTGACTGGCTATGATGGCGGTGAGCTTGCTGGATTATTAGGCCCTCAAGATGTGGAGATCAGGATCCCCTCTCAGCGTACAGTCAGAATACAGGAAGTGCAGATGTTAACGGTCAATTGTCTCTGCGACTTAATTGATAATACATTATTCCCACATCAGGATGACTAAGGAGTTACTATGAAATTGCTTCCGATTACCGCAGTACTTTGTTCCGCGCTATTGCTACAAGGCTGTATTGGTGCCGCTGTTGTGGGTACTGCTGCCGTTGCTGGCAAAACCGCAACCGATCCTCGTTCATTAGGACAACAAGTTGATGATGGCACATTGGAAGCCCGAGTTTCTGGTGCTCTAAATAAAAACCAACAGATCAAGAACAGTAATGCGCGCATTGTCGCCACCGCTTATCAAGGTAATGTATTGTTAACTGGACAAAGTCCAGATATGTCAGTGGCTGAGACGGCTAAACAAGTTGCCAGCAAAGTGGAAGGAGTAAACAATGTTTATAATGAAATTCGCCAAGGTGAGCCTGTGACATTAGGCACTGCTTCTTCAGATACATGGTTAACCACTAAAGTACGTTCACAAATTTTAGCTAGCGATGCCGTCAAATCATCTTCCGTAAAAGTGATCACCGAAAATGGCGAAGTATTCTTATTAGGGATATTGACCCGTCAAGAAGGGGCTGCAGCCGCTAAAATTGCCAGTGAAACCAAAGGTGTTGTTAAAGTAACAACGGCATTTACCTATCTAAACTAAATGTATCGCTGATGGGTATCACGTGGTGATAGCGTATTATTTTACCAGTATCGGTCATTGTAACAGCGATAACCGATACTGGTACTCATAGTGATTAACGTCTCAACATACCTTTATCAATAATAAAATCGATAATCGTCTCTAAACCTACTTTCTCTTTTAAGTTAGTAAAAACATAAGGTTTCACAGGACGCATTTTTGCTGTATCCGCTTCCATCACTTCTAATGACGCTCCCACATAAGGCGCAAGATCGATCTTGTTGATCACCAGCAGATCAGAATGTGTGATCCCCGGCCCCCCCTTGCGAGGGATCTTCTCACCTTCTGCAACATCAATAACATAAATAGTAAGATCAGCCAATTCAGGGCTAAAGGTCGCACTTAAGTTATCTCCGCCACTTTCGACAAAAACAATATCTAAGTTTTTATGGCGCATCGCCAACTCTTCTACGGCAGCCAAATTCATTGAAGCATCTTCACGAATAGCCGTATGAGGACATCCTCCTGTTTCAACACCAATGATCCGATCCGCATCAAGAGCCTGCGCACGAGTTAAAATTTTTGCATCTTCTTGTGTATATATATCATTGGTAACAACGGCGATTTGGTAACTATCGCGCATAGCTTTACAAAGAACTTCTAATAGTGCTGTTTTTCCTGAACCAACAGGGCCACCAACACCAATACGCAGTGGTTGATTATATTCTTGCATCTCTTTATCTCATGAACGAAAAAGTCGAGTATATTGAGTTTCATGGCGACTACTGGCGATCACTTGAGCTGGCGTAAAACTGCCAATATCCTCTTGTGGCCAATGTGCCGATAACTCAACAATAGCGGGGATCTGCTCAGCTAGAGCAAACAATATTTTTTGCCCTGCGCTTTGCCCTAATGGCACCAGTTTTACCCCAGACATCACCGTATTTTCTAACCAGCCCCAAACATAGGCACAACAGAGCTTTTCACTATCGATATGCCAATGCACGGCAGCTAACGCAAACGCCATTAATTGCGTCTGTTTAACCCGCTGTTGTAACGTATCGTCTAATTCAATGCCTAATTGAGGGAGTAAACGGGCAAAAGCAATCCCCCGTTGACGCTCTTCCTGCCTTAACTCTTTGGTTTCGCGACTTGCGACCATAAAGTCACACCAATATTTCACTGTATCGCTATCACCCTTTGCCAAACTCGTTTGTAATTGCCGCAATATAGGAAGCTCGAGAGTGGCTAATGTTCCGGTCATTTGTGCGCTTAACCAATCTGACAAGGTTTCTGCTGAGCATACCCAACCTTTTTCAATGGCCCACTCTAACCCTTGAGAATAAGTAAAGGCACCTACCGGAAGAGAGGGGCTAACTAATTGATATAAGCGCAGATCAGCTAGCATCATGCACCTCCTTTGATGATCGCAGTGCCATTAATGATGGTGATCATGGTGGTGGTGATGACCACCGGATGATCCACCATAAGCCCCCGGCTCAGGTTGGTATTTTTCTAAGCCAACCACCACCGTAGCCCCTAAGCCGCGAGCCATATCATCTAATACATGATCGTGAAAATAACGACACCAACCCGCTTCTATTTGCAATGGTACATGTCGGTTACCTAAGTGATAACAAACACGAGCAAGCAATAATGGATCGTCACTATAAACCGTTGATACTTGCTCTTTAGCCGCTTCAATGGTGACAACATCGCCCTCTTCTGACAGCAGAATATCCCCCTCTTTAAGTACGGTGCCTCGAGGCAAAAATAGCCCGGCTTCTTGCCCGTCACTTAAAGCCACTTTTAAGCGACTTTTGGTGCGCTCATCCATGGTAAGACAAAGGGTTAACTTTGGCTTTTCTGTAGAGGTTAGTTCAAGCGCTTTTTGTTGATCAATAATCTGAGTAAATTTTTTCATTCAATAAATTCTCAATAAAAACGCTGGTTAAAATAAGAAATAGCGTTGAGCCATCGGTAATTCAGTCGCTGGCTCACAAACCAGTGGTACACCATCCGCTTTAACAATGTAAGTTTGTGGATCTAATTCGATATGAGGAACATAGTTATTGTGGATCATCGAAGCTTTTGTGATATGACGACAGCCCTCCACACGACCAATTAAGCTTTTTAAGCCTAATTTTTCTGGCACTCCCGCCTCAATACCCGCTTTTGACATAAAGATCATCGACGTTTGATATTTTGCTTTTCCTAGACAGGCATACATTGGACGATAATGAACCGGTTGCGGGGTTGGAATAGCCGCATTAATATCCCCCATTGGCGCATAAGCGACCATACCACCTTTTATGATAAGTGCTGGTTTGACGCCAAAGAAAGCGGGATCCCATAGCACGATATCCGCAAGTTTACCTTTTTCTATTGATCCCACCGTATGAGCAATACCATGTGCCAGTGCCGGGTTAATCGTGTATTTAGCGATATAACGTTTAATACGATTATTATCATTATCTGCGCTATCACCCGCTAATGTGCCTCGTTGCAATTTCATTTTATGTGCACACTGCCAAGTGCGTAAGATAACTTCTCCGACTCGACCCATGGCTTGTGAGTCTGACGACATCACCGAAATTGCCCCCATATCATGTAAGATATCTTCTGCAGCAATGGTTTCGCGACGAATACGAGATTCAGCAAATGCCACATCTTCAGGAATAGAGGGATCGAGATGATGACAGACCATCAACATATCAAGATGCTCGTCCACGGTATTAATGGTATAAGGCATCGTTGGGTTGGTTGATGCAGGTAAAATATTGGGCTCTCCTACCGACTTGATAACATCAGGGGCATGACCGCCACCTGCGCCTTCGGTATGGAATACATGGATCACTCGACCGGCAATGGCTTTTACTGTCTCTTCATAAAAACCACCTTCATTTAAGGTGTCAGAATGAATAGCCACCTGTACATCCATTTCATCGGCGACATTAAGGCAATTGTGAATTGCCATTGGCGTTGCCCCCCAGTCTTCATGTATTTTAAGACCTATAGCACCCGCTGTTATTTGTTCGCGGATTGCTTCGGGCTGACTGACACAACCTTTACCAAATAAACCCACATTAATAGGTAATTCATCCACCGCCTCTAACATGCGGTACATATTCCAAATACCGGGGGTAACTGTGGTTGCATTAGTACCCGCCACAGGGCCTGTTCCTCCACCAATAAAGGTGGTTACGCCAGAAACGAGACCTTCTTGGGCTTGTTGTGGACAAATAAAGTGGATATGGGTATCAATACCACCAGCAGTGACTATTTTACCTTCTCCCGCGACAACTTCTGTTCCGGGGCCAATGACAATATCCACATTGGGCTGAACATCTGGATTACCTGCCTTGCCAATACCAACAATACGGCCATCTTTAATGCCAATATCTGCTTTTACAATGCCCCAATAATCTAAAATAATGGCATTGGTGATCAGAACATCGACACACTCAGCACTAACAACTTGGCTTTGCCCCATACCATCACGAATAACTTTACCACCACCAAATTTGACCTCTTCGCCATAAGTGGTGAAATCTTTTTCAATTTCAAGAAACAGCTCGGTATCTGCTAATCGCAAACGATCGCCTGTTGTTGGGCCAAACATATCCGCATAAGCTTGACGTGAGATAGTTTTCATTTTTTCTCACTCTCCAATTTACCCATCACTTTGCCATGAAAACCATAAATTTCACGTTTTCCTGCAAAAGCCACTAACTCAACAGTGCGACTTTGACCTGGCTCGAAGCGCACAGCCATACCAGCAGGAATATTTAAACGAAAACCTAATGTCTCTTCTCGTGTAAACCTGAGAGCCTCATTCACTTCATAAAAGTGGTAATGAGAGCCGACTTGTACAGGTCTATCGCCATGATTAGCCACCTGTATGGTTTTTGTCTCGCGACCAGCATTCAGTTCAATATCGCCTAATGCTGCATTAACTCTAATTTCACCGGGGATCATGTTATTACCTACACAATAGGTGAGTGAATTGAAACCAATTTGGTGCCATCGGGGAAAGTGCACTCTACTTGAACATCTTTTATCATCTCTGGCACCCCTTCCATTACTTGCTCTGCGGTTAAAACAGTACGTCCTTCACTCATTAATTGAGCAACTGTTTTCCCCTCTCGTGCGCCTTCCATAATGGCGCAGCTAATCAAGGCGACAGCTTCAGGGTAATTAAGTTTTAATCCCTTAGCTAAACGTCTTTCTGCAACAAGGCCTGCAGTAAAAAGCAGTAATTTATCTTTTTCTCTTGGTGTTAATTCCATTTCTGCTCCTAAAATAAACGATTATGTCGCCCAGATCCGCGGTGGCTCAGGGCAATAACCTAGCCAGTGCTGTCTGACGATTTGCCATACTTGCGCAAAACACGCCATCATCGGCTCGGTTTGCGTCCCTAATACACGTAAAACTAAAATGCCATCAACATCCGTTAAACCATATTCAACTAGGGGATTTACCTTCTCTAAATGGTGTTGAATAATCTCTTTTAATGCATCGGTTGCAGGATAAATATAAAGCGAGCCAAACATAGGAAATTCACGCATTGCGGCAGCTTGTTTTTGTAAGCCTTCAACCCGCATTGACTCTGTTAAAATTAATCTCTCATCAACATAAAAATTTAAGCGCCCTTTTACCTTGCCAGTTTCAAACCACTCATTTAAAACTGGGCGTCCCAAACACTGCATTTCCCAGCCGATAAATTTCGCTGATGAGGCTAAATGAATATGTGTGGTTAAACACACTTGAGCATCAGGAAAAAAGATATTCTCTTGGGGTAACCACTCTAAAAAGCCCTCTTGTGCAACCGTCAATGTCTGCGTTTGCGATGCAGTGCCTCCTGCACTACGATAAAATTTTGTCGCCCCCGGCGTTGTTAATAGGGCATGTGCGTAAGGTTGCACATTAATATTAATGGATAACGTATCACCACCGACCACCCCACCAGGAGGATGCAACAAATAGGTATGTGCAACACCTTGCTCTGGATAAAAAGGTCGCTGAACCATTAAGGGGCCGAGATGACGTTTTTCAGTAAGACATGTCTTTCCTCGCTTTAACTCATATCGTAAAGCGATGTCAGCAAGCCAACCCTTCTCAGAAAAGTCAGGCATACCCACTCCTGCCAACTTGGCAAAATTGATCAAATAAATCAGGAAATAGACGAATATATACCGCACTACCCATCAGATTATGTCATTCAAAATCACCGAGAAAATAATGAAATGAATGTTGGGTAGGGTGTGAATAAAGATAAATTGCATTTTCCTCAAACAGGATAAAGCGCTCCATCAATGCCGCGCGATTTTACACCGAGTTTCAAAAAATGCGTTTTAAATAAACAGCAATTTGTTTAGAAAAAATAACAATGGTAAAAATAAAAGTAAAAAATGAACAGATATCGATATTGTTATTGCTCAGCAACAAGATTATATTCTGAGCCACTCTTATACTATTCGGTATAACGACGCGGTTTCGCAATAGGAATATTGTGATAATAAAACCCATGCTTACTGCTTATAAGTTCACAAATTAAGTGGTTAACTTTAAGCTTTGTTTATTTTAACCCATGTTCATTTTGAACTTGCCTGTGGTATATCTAAGACAATGGAATACAAACACATACTTTCTTCTAACCAAATATCCTTAAAAACGTTTTACATCGAAAACCCGATGATCGCGATGGTATATGGTGCAAAAGGTGAGATTTGTATTAATGGGCAAACTATCACAGTCACCACTAATCTCACGTTGATTATTCCTAAATATAGTCAAGTTTCTTGTGATGTGACAAATTTTTTCCCGACCAAACCGATTGAATTACATACCTTAGTACTGTCTGAAACTGAATTACAATCTGTGTTCTCTTTACTTAAACCATTAATAAAATCAGGGGCACCGATTACTCGTCATCTTCCTGATTATCATCTATCAACACCTGAGGTGGTTAAAACTAATTTTACGTTACTTCAGCAATGTCTACCGCTTGAACATGGCACCCCCTCTCAAGAGACCCTGTTTATGCAACAGAGCCTCTTTTTTATTTTGCTGGCGGTTTATCACGAAGGGGTCGATATTCTTAATATTTTTCGTTTTAATTATGATGAGCCAAAAAATCAGGCGATTACTCATCTAATAACACAAGATCCGCAACGTAAATGGCATTTAGAGGATGTAGCAAAAACGCTCTATACTACGCCATCAACATTACGTCGCCATTTAAGTAAAGAGGGCGTTTCGTTTTGTCAATTACTGTTGGATGTCAGAATGGGGATCGCATTAAATTACCTCACCTTTTCTAACTATTCTGTATTTCAAATTAGTCATCGCTGTGGTTTTGGTAGTAATGCTTATTTTTGTGACGCATTTAAACGTAAATATGGTATGACACCATCGCAATTTCGCACTCAATCCCGCCAAGCAAACGATCCGAATGCAATAGCAACAATGGCGTCACAAAATGACGAATCAATAAAAAAAGTATTTTAAGGGTTATAACAACGCATTTTTGCTTAAAAACGAAGTTCCTCCCATTAACCGCATTTGATTTAAGATCCACTGCTGACGTTTTAGCAAATACGCGGAAGGCTTATTAACATGAAGAATATGTGGATTAGGTAAAACAGCGGCTAATAAAGCCGCCTCATGGGCGGTGAGTTGTTTAGCAGGCTTGCGAAAATAGTGCTGAGAAGCCTGCTCAACCCCAAAAATACCGTCGCCAAACTCTACGATATTCAGATAAACGGTTAAAATACGTTTTTTAGACCAAATCAGCTCCACCACTGGCGTCATTCCGGCTTCAAGTCCTTTTCTTATCCAACTGCGCCCATCCCACAAAAATAAGTTTTTGACCGTTTGTTGTGAAATAGTAGAGGCACCTCGTATCGTTTTTGAGCTTTGCAGGCTATTTTGGAAAACTTTTTCAATCGCATCGAAATCAAATCCCCAATGTTTTGGAAAATTTTGATCTTCAGAGGCTATTACCGCTAAATAGATCTGTGGGGATATCTCATTTTCATTAACCCATGTAGAATGGGATACATAAGAAAAATCAAACTTACTCCACGAAGAAATTTGTCTTTGTAGCATTACAGCAGAAAAAGGCACCGGTAAAAAAGAAAACAGGACAACTATCCCTAACCATAAAGCAATTAGAATAATTAATAGTTTCTTTAACTTTCTCACTAGTACCATCTGCTGTATTCACTCTATTGTTATGCCATTTCCAGTACTTTTTTAACCAGCTTCTCAATCCCCACCTGCGCTTGAGCTATCGATTCTGCCAGCATATATGCAGGGGTGGTCACCACCCGATACTCATCATCAACCACTATTTCGTCGACAGGACAATTAATATGTATCCCTCCCATTTCGGTGATCATTTCTGCCGTTTTTGCATCATTACCAATGGTTAGTTTTACTGGGGCATTTAACATCTTTGGTAACATAACGGGGGCAATACACATTAAACCTAGTGGTTTTTTCTGTTGATGCATCTTTTGAACAAAAGTTAAGAGCTGTTGGTTAATTTCACACTGAACACCTTTCGTGGCGAAATTACATAAGTTCTTTGCTGCACCAAAACCTCCGGGGATAATTACCGCATCAAAGTTTTCAGCCTTAGCATCTGATAAAGGCGATATTTTCCCACGAGAAATACGCGAAGCCTCCTCCATCATATTCCTTTTTTCTGCTTTTTCTTCTCCAGTAATATGATTAATTACAGTAGGTTGAAAATCATTAGGTGAAAAATAATGAACCTCAGCTTTATTTTGGCTTAAAGCAAGCATTGTGAGCACTGATTCGTGAATTTCACTGCCATCAAAGACACCACAACCACTTAAAATTACCGCAATTGATTTCATATCTTTCTCCATTTGTAGTAGATTACTAGTTACCCATTTATAGGTGTAAACACCAATCGCCATCACATATTTAAATGTTTCTTGTAACAAAAAAACTTATATTTGCTATTTTGTTGCTTGTATGATGTATGGAATAGCTTCATCCTATTCGCCTATGTAATGATAATCAAAAAAGCGAGTAGAAAAGTTTCCCTGGTGTTGGCGCAGTATTCGCGCACCCCAACCTTCGGTTGGGGTTATTTTTTTCTAGCGTCTGCCAACCAGTTTCTTAAACTTTCTACATCCTTTCTCCAATCTCTTTCTAACTCGTCTACCCATTCCTGAACATTATCCCACCATGCAGGTAATTCTGGAGATTGGATCTGTTTTGCCAGTTGCTGTAAATGTTTTAAACCTATAGAGCCTGCCGCGCCTTTGATTTTATGTCCTTCCTCAGTGATGCCCTTTTGATCACGTGCCGTCAGATTAGATTCAAGGACAGACAGGTAACTTGGCATCATCTTTTCAAAAACATCTAAACCATCCGTGATTAATTGAGGTCCGACAAGTTCGATGTATTGATTCAGCATGTCGATATCGAGTAACTCTTCATTTTTACTCAACAATTGAGGTGACTCACTAGATGTCACGGAAACCGCTTCATCTCCCCAGAATTTATTAATAATGGCTGTCAACGCATCCACAGAAAGCGGTTTACTGAGCACATCATTCATTCCAGCGTCTAAATACTCTTTTTTGTCTTTTAAGACATTGGCGGTTAAGGCAATCAATGGCGGCAGTTCACTGCTATCAAACTCTTGACGTAATTTTCTTGAAATATCAAATCCGGTCATATCAGGTAATTGAATGTCTAACAGCACTAAGTCATATTCACCCGGCTTAAACATTTGCAAAGCCTCTTGCCCAGTCATCGCCACATCTACCGTGTTGCCTAATTTCTCTAATACTGAACATGCTACGATAACATTTAGCTCAATATCCTCAACCAGTAAGATATTAAGGGCAGGAAGCAATAATTCATCATCCTCTTCAAAATCACTTTGCTCTTTAATCGCAGGAGCGACAATGGAAAGCGTAAAGATAGAACCATGTCCTAACTCACTCTCCACATGAATATCGCCTCCCATATGCTGTGCTAAGCGTTTTGAGACAGCAAGACCAATACCTGTTCCCGTTGCAGAACGTCCACCTTGACTGTCGTTGACCTGATAGTACATGGCAAAGATTTTCTCAAGTTCACCTTGAGGGATACCAATACCACTATCTTTCACCTCAAAGAACAACTTATCAGGCGCTTCTTGCCAAATGCGTACTTTAATTTCCCCTTCTTGGGTAAATTTCACCGCATTACCAATTAAGTTCCATAAGATTTGACGCAAACGAGTCCCATCGGTGGTAATTTTATGCGGTAACGTTTCTTGCGCTTCTAAGGTGAATTTTAACCCTTTAGGTTGGACTAATAATCCCGATAGGTTTTCTAAATCAGAGATAAATTCAGTAAAGTCGATAGGTTGGTTATCAAGCTGGATCTTTCTGCGCTCAATTTTATCCATTTCAATCACATCGTTAAAAATATTACCTAACGTTATGGCACTGACATGGATAGTTTTTAAGTAGTTGAGCTGTTCTGGTGATAATTCGGTATCCAATAAAATACGACTTAACCCCACAATCCCATTAAGCGGTGTACGTAGCTCATGGCTGATTGTAGAAATAAAGGTGGTCTTATCACGGCTAGCATTTTCTAACGCGTCTTGATAGCGCTTACGCTCTGTAATGTCACGTCCAAAGCCCATTAAGCCGTGACGCTTACCAATTCGGTCATAAAAGGGCACTTTGCGTAACTCAAAACACGCTTTACGCCCATCCGGATACACCAACCACTGCTCATAAGTGAGTGACACATTATGGCGAAAGACTTTCTCATCGGTTTCCATCACTTTGACGGCGATATCTTCGTCATACACATCCAGTGGTGTTAAGCCAATTAATTGCTTTTCACTTTTACCGGTCAATAGCTCTGTAGCACGGTTACAACCAGAAAACTCATTATCTTCGTTGCGATAGTAGACCAGATCTGGCGAGGCATCTAAGAAGGAGCGTAACAAGGAAGATTGTTGCTCTAGTTCAATTTGCGTCAATTCACGACGCTTCATTTCACTTTTGAGTTTTTCCAATAGTTCAAGGTGGGCTTTTTCTACTTTTTCACGCTCTTGGATCTCTAAATTTAATTGCTCAATATTCTCTTTTAATTGTGAATTCAGCTCTAAGTCTCGCTGTCGCATTACACCTAATTTATCGACCATCCGCGATAAACGACGTCGTGATTCTTCAAGTTGCTCTACCACCACGGAAAGAAAATAGACAGCCCAAGGGGTAATAATCAAACCAAAGAAGATAGAGCGTACCAGATCGATACTAGTGACATCACCGGCAAGTAGGAATGTCACGGCCATCTGTACGACCATCGCTAATACAACCAATGCGGATGCTAACAGTAATGAGAAGCGGATTAACCCAAGCCTCATCATTAAATCTACATAATATTGGGCAAGCCCTTTGAGCAATTTCATTGAAAACTCCAATAGATTGAATCTAGAGAATGATACCTTAAAAATACATTGACGAAGTGGTGAACATTCAGAAAATTGTAGCCAAAACACGATTTTTCACCTTGTATCTTGCCTTTGCATTATTTTGTATCAGTGATCCTCCTTTTCCCGCAGGTATTTATAAAAACAATTTATAGAGGTATTACATAAATAATAGTTATATTCCTTACCAAAGAGAGAAATTAAAAAATGCAATTTGTCTTTTTTTAGATAAAAAGTATAAAAACAATAAAATACTAAAATAGATTAATAATTAAGATAAATTCACTGGCATTACCTAACATCAAAGAATGCAATAAAGCAGAACCCCATAAAAAAAGTGAGATAGCTCACACTCACTATCCCATAACCAATGAAATAATTTTCAAATAATATTTTTATTTATCAAATAATTAAAGAAAAAAAACGCTCATCACGCTGGCTATAGTCAAATATCCTTGCTGATTGACCTGTTTTTTATTTATCGATAATTTGACTAGTAGCTTAGCAAAATAAAAAACCGAGATAGCAAAGCTAAAGACACCATCACCCGATGAGCACCCATAAATTTACCTACACCCTTGAGACAAAATCGTTCCTTTTGCGCTCGTTCTTGAGGTGCCCATAAACTGAGTAGGAAGCAAACTATGCTCTATCAAAAAACAGCGGAAAAAGAGAATTGTGGTTTTGGGTTAATAGCCCATATTGAGGGGAAAGCCAGCCATAAAATTGTCAGAAATGCGATCCATGGTCTTGCCCGTATGCAGCATCGTGGCGCGATCCTTGCTGATGGAAAAACCGGCGATGGTTGTGGGTTATTATTACAAAAACCAACGCGTTTTTTTCAGTTAATTGCCGAAGAAAATGGCTGGCATTTAGCGAACAATTACGCAGTAGGCATGCTGTTTCTAAGCCAAGATAATGCTATTGCTGCACAGTGTCGTCAAATTGTTGAAGAAGAATTGCAACGAGAAACACTCTCTATCGTTGGCTGGCGTAAAGTACCAACTAACACAGATATTTTAGGCAGTATCGCCCTCTCTTCTTTACCGTCAATAGAACAAATTTTTGTCAATGCGCCTGCCGGATGGCGTATTAATGATATTGAGCGCCGCTTATTTATCGCTCGTCGCCGAATTGAAAAACGTATTACCGATAATGATTTTTATATTTGTAGCCTCTCTAATTTAGTGACTGTCTATAAAGGGCTGTGCATGGCAATTGATTTGCCTCGCTTTTTTACTGACTTAGCGGATTTACGGATGGAATCGTCCATCTGTCTTTTTCATCAACGTTTTTCCACCAATACCACCCCAAAATGGCCGCTTGCGCAACCTTTTCGCTATCTTGCCCATAATGGTGAAATCAATACCATTACCGGAAATCGTCAATGGGCAAGAGCAAGAGCCTATAAATTTCATACGCCGCTGATCCCCGATTTACAAACTGCAGCGCCTTTTGTAAATGAGAGTGGCTCAGACTCAAGCTCACTGGATAATATGCTCGAACTCTTTCTTAATGGGGGGATGGATATTGTCCGCGCTATGCGCCTATTAGTGCCGCCCGCATGGCAAAATAATCCACAAATGGATGATGATCTACGTGCTTTTTTTGATTTTAACTCTATGCATATGGAGCCTTGGGATGGACCTGCGGGGATCGTGTTATCTGACGGTCGCTATGCAGCCTGTACACTCGATAGAAATGGCCTGCGTCCAGCTCGCTATGTTATCACGACCGATAATATTATTACCTGTGCTTCTGAAATTGGCATTTGGGATTATCAACCTGATGAAGTTCTAGAAAAAGGGCGAGTCGGCCCTGGCGAACTAATGGTAATAGATACTTATCAAGGTCGCATTTTACATTCTGCTGAAACTGACGAAGATTTAAAAAGGCGACACCCGTATAAACTTTGGTTGGAGCGTAACGTTAAACGTCTGATCCCTTTTGAGCAATTGCCTGAGCCACAAGCGACAGGAGAGCGCGCTTTTGATGATAGCTTACTGGCGACATACCAAAAACAGTTCGCTTATAGCCAAGAAGAGCTGGAAACGATTTTGCATGTACTGGCTGAAAATGGGCAGGAAGCCACCGGTTCGATGGGAGATGACACGCCTTTTGCCGTGCTTTCTCAGCGCCCGCGCTTAATTTATGACTATTTTAGACAAAAATTTGCGCAAGTGACCAATCCGCCGATTGATCCATTAAGAGAAGCGCATGTGATGTCTTTAGCAACCTGTATTGGTCGCGAAATGAATGTCTTTAGTGAAGCGGAAGGACAAGCCCATCGCCTCAGTTTTAAATCACCCATTTTGCTTTATAGTGATTTTCAACAATTACTCAATCAAGAAAGCCCTTATTATTCATCCATCACGCTAGATATCACCTATCAACCGACTGAAAATAATTTAGAAACCGCACTACACATCTTATGTGAAACGGCGCAACAAGCGGTTAATCGTGGTGCAGTATTACTGGTTTTATCCGACAGAAATATCACTCAAGCGCGATTACCTATTCCTGCGCCTATGGCGGTAGGTGCGGTACAAAAAGCCTTGGTAGATAATAATTTACGCTGTGATGCCAATATTATTGTTGAAACTGCAAGCGCCCGTGATCCCCACCACTTTGCTGTACTATTAGGTTTTGGCGCAACCGCTATTTACCCTTACCTGGCTTATGAATCCTTAGCGCAACGAGTCGATAAAAAAATATTGTCGGGTACTTATGCGCAAGTCATGCTCAATTATCGCAATGGGATCAACAAAGGTCTGTATAAGATAATGTCCAAAATGGGGATCTCCACCGTTGCCTCTTACCGTTGCTCACAGCTATTTGAAGCCGTAGGGTTGCATGATAATGTCGTTAAACGTTGCTTCGATGGGGTTGATAATCGTATTAACGGTGCAGATTTTAGCGATTTTGAACAAGACTTATTTAATCTATCCAAACGTGCTTGGCTAACTCGCTATCCTCTAGACGCTGGTGGGTTATTAAAATATACCCATCAAGGTGAATATCACGCCTATAATCCTGATGTGGTTCAAGCGTTGCAGAAAGCGGTAAATAGTGGTGACTATGCTGATTACCAACATTATTCCCAATTAGTGCAACAACGCCCTATTACCACCTTACGTGATCTATTAGCTCTCAATGACACAACCCCTATTGCAATTGAAGATGTCGAAGCAGAAAGTGAACTGTTTAAACGCTTTGATACTGCGGCGATGTCAATTGGTGCATTAAGTAAAGAAGCCCATGAAGCCCTTGCGCAAGCAATGAATACCTTAGGCGGATTTTCAAACTCTGGAGAAGGTGGTGAAGATCCGGCACGCTACAACACCAACAAAGTTTCGCGTATCAAACAGATAGCTTCAGGTCGTTTCGGTGTCACACCGTCTTATCTAATGAGTGCCGATGTATTACAAATCAAAGTGGCACAAGGGGCAAAACCCGGTGAAGGTGGCCAGTTACCCGGTGATAAAGTCACGCCTTATATTGCGCAACTGCGTTATGCCGTACCGGGAGTCACACTGATTTCCCCGCCTCCCCATCATGATATCTACTCTATTGAAGATTTAGCACAACTGATTTTCGATTTAAAACAGATTAATCCCCGTGCGCTTATTTCTGTCAAACTGGTCTCTGAGCCGGGCGTTGGTACAATCGCCACCGGAGTCGCTAAAGCTTATGCAGACTTAATTACTATTGCAGGTTATGACGGCGGTACTGGTGCCAGCCCATTAACGTCAGTTAAATATGCAGGTAGCCCTTGGGAATTAGGGCTAGTAGAAGCGCAACAAGCATTAGTTGCCAACAATCTGCGTCATAAAGTGCGCTTACAAGTTGATGGTGGATTAAAAACGGGGGTTGATATTATCAAAGCGGCCATTTTAGGGGCTGAAAGTTTTGGTTTCGGTACCGGGCCAATGGTGGCGTTAGGCTGTAAATATCTGCGAATTTGCCATTTAAATAATTGCGCTATGGGGGTTGCGACCCAAGATGAAACCCTACGCCGCCAACATTTTCATGGTTTACCTGAGCGCGTTATCAACTATTTCCGTTTTATTGCCCAAGAAACCCGTGAACTTATGGCACAACTTGGCGTAAGGAAAATAACCGATTTAATCGGCAGAACGGATTTGCTTTCTTGCTTAGAGGGAATAACCAGTAAGCAGCAAAAATTATCGCTCACAGGATTATTAGAAACTGCGACCTCTCCTACAGGTAAAGCGCTCTATTGTCAGGAGCACAATGATACTTATGATAAAGGAGAATTAAATCAACGTATTGTTGCGCAAACCATCACAGGCGTCGAACAAAAGATAAGCCAAACCCACTATTTCGCCATTCGAAACACAGACCGTTCAGTGGGAGCCACGTTATCCGGGCTCATTGCCAAAACCTATGGTGAAAGTGGTTTATCTGCTACACCAATAAAACTTCACTTTACGGGTACTGCTGGTCAAAGTTTTGGCGTTTGGAATGCGCAAGGGGTGGAATTAACCTTAGTGGGTGATGCCAATGATTATGTCGGGAAAGGCATGGCGGGTGGACGCATTGTTATTTCACCGCCAGTCGGTTCTGCCTTTAAAGCCCATCAGACCACGATTATGGGAAATACCTGTTTATATGGCGCAACAGGTGGAAAACTGTATGCATCTGGATTAGCGGGTGAACGTTTTGCAGTCAGAAACTCTGGCGCCATTGCGGTGATTGAAGGGGTTGGGGATAATGGCTGCGAATATATGACCGGCGGTATTGTCTGTATTCTTGGTAAAACAGGGATTAACTTTGGTGCAGGGATGACGGGGGGCTTTGCCTATCTGTTAGATGAAGATACCACACTATCACAACGGATCAATAACGCCTCTATTGAGCTTCTTCCTGTGGCTAATTATGCGATTTTGGCAGAGCATCTTCGCGGTATGATCGCTGAGCATGTACGGCTAACAGGCTCCCAACAAGGAGAAAGACTACTTTCTCAATGGGAATATTGGTCACAACACTTTAAATTAGTCAAACCTAAATCGAGTGATGTTCATGCCTTATTAGGTCATCCTCGCCGTTCAGTCGCTGAATTACGCGTTCAGGCACAATAGGAGAAAAATGATGGGTCAGAATGTGTATCAATTTATCGACTTAAATCGCGTTGAACCGACTAAAAAACCGTTAGCTGTGCGTAAAATTGAGTTTGTCGAGATTTATGAGGCATTTTCTGCTGAGCAAGCCTCTGCACAAGCCGATCGCTGTTTAGACTGTGGTAATCCTTATTGTGAATGGAAATGCCCGGTGCATAACTATATCCCTAATTGGCTAAAATTAGCCAATGAAGGACGAATAATAGAAGCAGCAGAGCTTTCTCATCAAACCAATAGCTTACCAGAAATCTGTGGTCGTGTTTGTCCACAAGACCGATTATGCGAAGGCGCTTGTACGTTAAATGATGAATTTGGGGCGGTCACTATTGGTAATATAGAACGCTATATCAATGATACCGCCTTTGCGCTGGGCTGGCGCCCTTCCCTGTCTCAAGTCACCATGACAGATAAAAAAGTCGCCATTATTGGTGCAGGCCCTGCGGGATTGGCTTGTGCTGATGTGCTGATCCGCCAAGGAGTAAAACCCGTAGTCTATGATAAACACCCTGAAATCGGTGGATTACTCACTTTCGGTATTCCCTCTTTTAAACTTGAAAAATCGCTGATGGTAAGACGACGCGAGTTATTTAGCGAAATGGGAATAACCTTTTGTCTTAATACAGAAATAGGCAAAGATATCTCACTAAAAACACTGACGGAGCAATATGATGCTGTTTTCCTTGGCTTGGGTACTTATCAAAGTTTGAGTGGTCATTTTGCCCATGAGAACGCAATGGGTGTTTATAATGCCTTACCTTATTTAATTGGTAATACACGCCATTTAATGGGTTATGCAGAAGATCCCCAATCACCTTATATCGACCTCAATAAAAAGCACGTGGTGGTGTTAGGGGGTGGGGATACGGCGATGGATTGTGTACGAACCGCTATTCGCCAAGGTGCCACTAAAGTAACTTGTGTTTATCGTCGCGATGAAAATAATATGCCCGGCTCTAAACGTGAAGTAAAAAATGCCAAAGAAGAAGGTGGCGAATTTTTATTTAATCGCCAACCCCTTGATATTGAAGTAGATGCTAATAATAACGTCATCGGTGTTCGTGTAATAAAAACACAAACCAACGGGGAATTAAAATATATAGAAGGCAGCGAACATATATTATCCGCAGATGCGGTTATTCTTGCATTTGGTTTTAAACCTGCACACTATCCGTGGTTAGATGAAAATAATATTCAATACGCATCATCGGGTAGAATTATTATTAATGATGATCCACTATTACCTTTGCAAACGACCAATCCTAAGGTGTTTGCTGGAGGTGATATTGTAAGAGGCTCCGATCTGGTGGTCACCGCGATAGCACAAGGAAGAGAAGCAGCGGAAGGGATCTTGCGTTATTTATCTTGTTAAAGATAGCAATATTCAATATTACTTATCTTTAATACTAAAATAGTAACAATACAATTTTATTTATAAATTACCCTGTTTTATTAAAATGGGGTAATTTATTTTTAACTATTATAAATATTAATTACCCCCTCCTAAAAACAACTATTTTAATAATTATTCTCATTATTGTTTAATAATAATTTCCTCCAACACCTTTCTACAAAAAATAGTTGTTTTATTTTGTATAAAAATAACATCTATGCTCTATAGTTAATTTAATTTATTTTCCTAATTTTTACTTTATCTGTTTTTATTTAACTTTTACGCTAATTTTTGTCCATCATTATTTGACTGCAATTGTTAATAACATCACAGTCTAAAAAAATAGATTTTATTTCAGTGCGCAAACTTGATAACAATCAAATATTGTCAGCCTAGCAACTTCATAATGGAATTACCTGATAACTTTACCGAAAAATATAACTTATTGATATTGGGTTATTTTATTCATTAAGCACATTGTCATAATTAACTAGGGGATCACCATGGTGATGCAACTTATAGCCGTAGCCGTTATTATCGTAACGGTCTATTTGCTAATAAAAAAATATGAAACCCGTATGGTATTGATCGGTGCCGGCTTATTGTTATGTATTTTAAGTCTGACACCGCTCGATGCTTTCACTGCATTTAGTGATCGCATGGTTTCATCATCATTAATTCAAGCTATCTGTTCAAGTATGGGTTTTGCCTACGTGATGAAATACACCAAGTGCGATATGCACTTAGTCCATGTTTTATCAAAAGTCCTGACTCGTCTTGGTTTCTTTCTTATTCCAGCAACAGTGATCGTCACTTATTTTATTAATATTGCGATCCCATCAGCAGCCGGATGTGCAGCGGCCGTTGGTGCAACACTTATTCCGTTATTAATCGCGGCACGTATTCACCCCGCAATCGCAGGTGGTGCGGTGTTATGTGGTACTATCGGTTCCATGTTAAGCCCTGGTATGTCACATAACGCTTTTGTGGCGAATATGGCCAATATGGAAGTCGTCGATTTAATCGCTCGCCATAGCCCATATAGTTTAATGGCAGGAGCAATAGCAGCTGTTTCACTCGCTGTTGTCGCTTTAGTGAAAAAAGAGTTTAAAGTCTCTTCTGTAGCCACAGATGTCGCCAACTCATCTTCTCAAGCAACACCAGAAGCAGTACGCCCTAATTATTTATATGCAACTGCGCCTTTTATCCCATTAATTCTATTAATACTGCCTTTCTTCGAAACATTTAGTACTTTTAAACTATCTGTGCCAGCAGCAATGTTAATTGGTGCCATTTATGCACTGATCATCACATTAACCAATCCGGCTCAAATTACTAAAGAGTTCTTTAAAGGGATGGGTAATGCTTATGGGGATGTGCTGGGGATCATTATCGCAGCAGCCGTATTTGCAGCCGGTCTAAAAGCATCAGGTCTGATTGATGCCTTTATCAACTTCTTAACTCACTCACCTGAATTTGCTCGTTGGGGTGGTACATTAGGGCCATTCTTAATGGGGATTATTACTGGCTCTGGTGATGCTGCAGCATTTGCTTTCAACGAAACCGTCACACCACACGCTGCACAATTTGGTTATGAAATTCCTGACATGGGTATGGCAGCAGCATTATCAGGCGCATTAGGTCGTACAATGTCACCATTAGCGGGGGCAGCCATTGTTTGTGCTGGTCTTGCCAATATCAACCCTATGGAAATCGCAAAACGTACTGCACCGGGTATGATTATCGGCGTCATCGCTGTTGCGTTATTCATGTTATAAGTGGAGAAATGATTATGTCAGTTTCACTAGAACAATTAATTAAATGGCGTCGCGAATTTCACCAATACCCTGAAATTGGCTGGTCTGAATTTTTAACCACTGCCAAAATCGTCAAAGTGCTACGTGGCTTAGGATTAGAAGTTAAAGTCGGCCCTGAAGTTATTAACCAAGACTTTGCTTTTGGACGCCGTCGTCAGGTGGTTGAAAAAGGATTGGCGGTAGCAAGAAAACACCATGTTGACGAAGCACTGCTTGATGAAATGCAAGAGCTTACGGGTTGTGTCGCTATTTTCGATAGTGGCAAACCAGGGCCTACTGTTGCACTGCGTTTTGATATTGACTGTGTTGGGGTAACAGAAACAACAGAGGCTCAACATCGTCCACAGGTAGAAAATTTCGCCTCTTGTCATCCTGGCGAAATGCATGCTTGTGGTCATGATGGTCATATTACTATTGGTTTAGGGGTTGCTCACTGGTTAGTCGACAATAAAGATAAAGTGAGCGGTAAAGTAAAAATTTTATTCCAACCCGCTGAAGAAGGCGTTCGTGGTGCAAGAGCAATGGCGGAAAGTGGCATTGCTGATGATGCAAATTACTTCTTAGGCTCACACTTAGGCTTTATCGCCAATAGTGGTGAAATCGTTCTTAACCCAACACATTTTTTATGTACCACTAAATATGATTTCCGTTTTAAAGGTACTCCTTCTCATGCGGGGGCAGAGCCAGAGCTAGGTCGTAACGCATTAGCAGGCGCTTGCCATGCCGCAACACAAATGCTGGGGATCTCTCGCCATGGTAAGGGGATGTCTCGTATTAATATTGGGGTATTAAAAGCTGGTGAAGGTCGTAACGTCACTCCTGCCAATGCCGAAATGCAAATCGAAGTGCGTGGTGAGAATGAAGAGATCAATAGCTTTATGACTGCCAATGCTGTACGTATGGCAGAAGGTGCCGCACATAGCTTCCAATTAGAAATGGAAAGCGAAGTGATGGGGGAAGCGGTTGATTTAACCAATGATCAAGAACTGATTGATGTAATGGCCAAAGTGGTGGGTAAACACCCAGAACTCACTGCGATCCCAACCCGTCCATTCGGCGGAAGTGAAGATGCAACGGTGTTAGCAAAACGAGTACAACGCTGTGGTGGTAAATCTCTTTACTTTATTGTTGGTGCCGATAGAACTGCCGGACATCACCAAGCAGGCTTTGATTTTGATGAACAACAACTGATGACTGCGGTAAATCTTTACACGGGTTGTTTAGAAGAATTACTGAAATAATCTCTTTTATTTAATTGACTCATTAAAACGCTCTATATCACTATAGGGCGTTTTTTTATGCTGTTTTATCGTACAAAAAAATTTAAATTAACCTATTGACCCTTACGTTACGTGAGGTTTTAACCTGCATGACATACAGGAGGTGAAGATATGCTATTTCAAGTAGGAGAGATCGCTAAAAAGACGGGATTAACGGTCCGTACTCTCCATCATTATGAAGAGATAGGTTTATTGCAACCGACTGCAAGAACCGATGCAGGTTATCGACTCTATGATATGAAA
This sequence comes from Proteus sp. G2674, assembly GCF_009915195.1. Lineage (NCBI taxonomy): Bacteria > Pseudomonadati > Pseudomonadota > Gammaproteobacteria > Enterobacterales > Morganellaceae > Proteus > Proteus sp. G2674. Next base: position 80,520 of record NZ_JAABLS010000014.1, on the reverse strand, counting down.
AGCATAGAGCGATTAACGCAAATTCAAATGCTACGTCAAATTGGCGTCAAACTGAAAGACATCGGTCATATTCTTAATGGTCATAGTGCAGAGATAGCTTGTTTAATTGAAGAGCGCATTAGCCAATTAACCACGCAAATGCAACAAATTGCCAAATTGCGTTATCAGCTAGAGCATGTTCAACAACAAATACAAACAGGCACTCCATTTACGCAACATGACTGGTTTTCTTTATTGGAGATGATGTCTATGTACGATAAATATTTTACTTATTCTGAGTTAGCGCAGTTACCCCTCTATACTGCGCACACATTAAAAAGCCAAGCATGGCAACAGCGTATTTCAACTGTCAATAATTTGATTAAACAAGGTAAATCAGCCGATTCAAATGAAGCGATGCAAGTTTCAAGAGAGTGGATGATAGCTTTAGAGCAAGATACTGGGGGAAATCCCGACTTTTTTGTCCGTTTAAATAAAATGCATATTTCTGATGATAAGTTTGCGACGGCTACCGGTATTACTAAACAGATGATAGATTTTGTTGCTAAAGGCTTTAGCGAATATCAATTATCTGTTTTTAAACCTCATCTGACTCCAGAACAATTTGCCGTAGTACATCAGCACTATTTTGATGCTGGCAGTGTCTGGCCTGAGCTTATTTCTGGATTATATAATGCACTCACTTGCGGAGAAAAAGCAGATTCAGAGCAGGTGCAAAACCTCGCTAAGATGTGGCTAAATATGTTCAATCAGTTTACACAGGGTGATAGCGATATTCAGGCCAAGATCCGTACCATTTATCAAACTGATCATGAAATCGCTAAAGGTACATGGATGACACCTGAGATTGGTCAATATTTATTTACGGCTATTAATTTGCTAGTGCAAAAATAGCGTTAATTGAAAAATCAAATAGATATAAAAAAGCCCAGTATTTAACTGGGCTTTATGCGATGAAAATAAAAACGTTATTTATTTCACTACACGCAATGATGGGCGACCTGTTGGACGAGGAGGCTCAGGATCATCATCTGGAGAAGATGGGTTTTCAGCCTGTGTCTCATCTTTCACTAAAGACAGTCCTTCAGTGGCCGAAGCTGAACTGCCGTCTTGCTGCTCATCATCCATCAATGATGGTGTATAACCTTCCTCATAGGCTGGCTCTGGCTCAAACATCATACCCGCACCATTTTCTCGCGCATATATTGCTATTACAGCCGCCATAGGTACGCGCACTTTACGAGGTACACCACCAAAGCTTGCACTAAATAGTACCTGATGCGGCATCAATTCAAGATGACTTACCGCAAAAGGAGAAATATTTAGTACGATTTGACCATCGTGCGCATATTCCATAGGGACTTGAACACCCACGACATTAACATCTACCACTAAGTGGGGGGTTAACTCGTTTTCAAGGATCCAATCATAATGCGCACGCAATAAATGCGGACGGCGCGGAGACATATCCTTAATCTCCATGCTCTATTATCCTCTTGAAGGTAAACGCATTTCGCGCTCTGCTTCGGTTAATGACGCAAGGAAAGAATCCCGCTCAAAAACACGTTGCATATAAATTTGTACATCTTTCGCACCTGCACCGCTTAAATCCACGCCTAATACAGGTAAACGCCATAAGAGAGGAGCTAGGTAGCAATCCACTAAGCTAAACTCTTCACTCATAAAATAAGGGTATTCTTTAAATACCGGAGATACCGCCAATAGCTCTTCGGCGAGTTGTTTACGTGCTGCATTAGCTTGTTGATCGTTACCCTTTTCAATAACATTCATTAAAGAGTACCAATCTTGTTCAATGCGATGCATCATTAAACGGCTACTACCACGAGCAACAGGATACACTGGCATCAAAGGAGGATGAGGGAAGCGTTCATCAAGATATTCCATAATAATACGTGAATCATATAAAGTCAGTTCACGATCGACCAAAGTCGGCACACTCTGGTACGGGTTAAGATCGATAAGATCTTGTGGAAGATTACCAGCTTCAACCTGTTCAATTTCAACACTGACACCTTTCTCCGCAAGGACAATTCTGACCTGATGGCTGAAAATATCAGTCGGACCGGAAAACAAAGTCATTACCGAACGTTTGTTGGCAGCGACAGCCATGAAAACCTCCAAGTTAATCAATTAAAGGAACAAACATGCTTATGCATCTTCCATTCCCCCATTCCTACAAGACAAACAGACTCATGCCGTTAACTTAAAAAGTTATAAATAACTTAACTTCATTGAGTACGACATTGAGTAGCACCTGCATAATAGTCTTATCCTAAGATAATTGTATTTTACAGGTTCAAAAAACCGTTTGTCTTTGCGGCACATATCATAATCAAGCAATACCAAAACAATCACAATATCAATTTGTCATAATAGTTTTGGTATGACTGTCAAATTCTTTATGGACATTAACCTCAGTAAAATGGCCATAGGCAGCATGCAGCATTAAGAAATCGTCGAAAGAAAGACACTAAAGCAGGCTATTCTATCAGATTTCATGTCACTTAGGGTGAACAATGCGAATAATTCAATTCAATCTGCTAATATACACAAAAACTAAGTTTATAATATCATAAAAAAGAGATACTAAGGATTAAACTCTAAAAAAACGTATTTTTGATCTGCTTTTAATCCATGCTTTTTTTGGCCACAACCCCACATTTTCAAAACAATTTTAAAAATAAAAAAACCCGCCTGTAAAGACGGGTTTTTCAACATCAAATTGATATCTAAAAGATAACAAATTAACGTTTTGAGAACTGTGGACGACGACGTGCTTTGCGCAGACCCACTTTTTTACGTTCAACAGAACGCGCATCACGGGTAACGAAACCAGCTTTACGCAGATCAGAACGTAGAGTCTCATCGTACTCCATCAGTGCACGAGTGATACCGTGACGAATCGCACCTGCTTGACCAGAGATACCACCACCTTTAACAGTGATATATAAATCCAGTTTACCAAGCATATCAACTAATTCCAGCGGTTGACGAACAACCATACGTGCTGTTTCGCGGCCGAAGTAAACTTCAAGGCTACGTTTGTTGATTACGATATTACCGCTACCTGGCTTAATGAAGACACGTGCGGAAGAACTTTTGCGGCGACCTGTGCCGTAGTATTGATTATCAGCCATTGCCTATTATCCCGATTAAATGTCCAGAACTTGCGGTTGTTGTGCCGCGTGGTTGTGCTCAGCGCCTGCGTAAACTTTCAGTTTACGGTACATAGCACGACCCAGAGGCCCTTTTGGCAGCATGCCTTTTACCGCGATTTCGATTACACGCTCAGGACTACGGGCGATCATCTCTTCGAAAGTCGCTTGCTTGATACCACCTACGTGACCAGTATGACGGTAGTAAACTTTGTCAGTACGTTTATGACCAGTTACCGCTACTTTCTCAGCGTTTAAAACGATGATGTAGTCACCAGTATCAACGTGCGGAGTGTATTCCGCTTTATGTTTACCGCGTAAACGGCGTGCGATTTCAGTTGCTAAACGACCTAAAGTTTTGCCGTCTGCATCAACAACATACCAGTCGCGTTTTACGGTTTCTGGTTTAGCTGTAAAAGTTTTCATTATTGAAAATTACCCAATGTTTAGTTACACGTTGGTGAACACTCGGTTCAAATGCTATTGAGGTTCACACGACTCTTGTGTCCAGCAAACCTACCCCTTCGAGTAGCACTGCTGACTCTAAAATGCGAGTTTTTTGGGAAATAAAAAACTTGCTGCAACGTGGGGTCGCAAGATTATAGAGAAGTCAGAAAAAAAAATCGAGTCATAATTGAAAAACAATTGGATTCTTTTTCAATATTTCAGCAAAAAATACCTTATGGCGCTATTTTTGTTAGCCTACTCGCCATCTCTGTCATCAACTATTACCACCTGAAGAGAAGCATTCTCCCTTGCCAAAGCGATTGTAATCACTTAATAAGTACCGTTTTGCCATTTTTATAACAATCAATAGCATCAAGCGTTACAATGAGCGCCATCCTACCATAATCAAAACAGAGTTTCTTTAACAATTAAGCGAGATGAGGCTGTGAAAGATACTCTTCACTTTGCATTTCTTGCAAACGCGATAAACAACGTTGGTATTCAAAACGTAAAAATTGCCCTTGATAAATCTCGCTCATCTCAACATCAGCATTAATAATTAGTTTCACCTTACGCTCATAGAACTCATCAACCAATGCTAAGAAACGACGGGCAACATCTTCATTTCTACTCCCCATCTGCACCATTTCATAAAGCAACACAGTGTGATAGTGCTTTGATAATTCAATATAATCAAGTTGACTCCGCGCTTGTACACATAACGTATCAAAGTTAACCGCCAGGACACCATTAGCCACTTTTCTCATTACCATTGGACGATGATTAATGGTTAATGTGGGCGCGAATACAACTTCACTACTGCTAGCAAGCTGAGTAAAAATTTTATCCATCTGCTGGCGGTTATACTCTGTTAATGGAGATAAAAATAGATGGGCTTGAGTTAATGTTCTTAAGCGATAATCAATCCCCGCATCAACATTCAAAATTTCACAATGGCTTTTTATTTGTTCTATAGCAGGTAAAAAACGTGCGCGTTGTAGTCCATTGCGATAGAGATCATCAGGGGGAATATTAGATGTCGCCACTAAAGTAATACCTCTGGCAAATAACGCTTCAAGTAATGTTCCTAAAATCATCGCATCAGTAATATCTGAAACAAAGAACTCATCAAAACAGAGCACATCGGTTTGCGCTTTAAAGCCGTCAGCAATGATATCCAGTGGATTTTCTTGCCCTTGTAAGCCTTTTAATTCATCTTGCACCCGTAACATAAAGCGGTGAAAGTGCAGACGCAGTTTTCGTTCTGTGGGTAAGCTTTGATAGAACATATCCATCAACCAGGTTTTACCTCGCCCAACCCCTCCCCACATATAAACACCACGCTCAGGGACAATTGTGCTTTTTTTCGCACGAAACTTTCCTAACAACCGCTGAGTAATAGAACTTTTTTCTGGTGATGTCCGGTTTAATAATGCATGGTATAACTGTTGCAGATGGAGAACGGTTTGTCGCTGAACCTCATCAGGTTGATAATCCCCCTGCTGTAACGCGGTTTCATAAAGTGATAATGGCGTGCTAACGGTCATGGATGCTCTCTTATCCTTAAAATTTTGACATAAGTAAATACCTTGCGAATGCCTCTATTATAAGCAGTAAGAATTGTTTTAACATCGATGTAACACAGGAATTTTCATATTAAGCTTAAGGATATTATTCCACCCATGCCTTTTAGCGGTTATGATGTTATAAGAATCCATCGTCCTCACTATTAGATGAAAAGGAGTTGCCATGGTTTGGGTTTATGCACTGATTGGATTAGTTGTTGGTCTTATTATCGGCGCACTGGCAATGCGTTATGGTAATAAAACCATGCGCCAACAAGATGCTATAAAAGCAGAATTAGATACTAAAAAAGAAGAACTTGATACATATCGCAACGAGCTTGTCAGCCACTTTGCTCGAAGTGCTGAACTACTGGACAATATGGCGAAAGACTACCGCCAACTTTATCAACACATGGCAAAAAGCTCCAATGAGTTAATGCCAGACATGCCTGTTCAAGATAACCCATTTAATTATCGGTTAAGTGAATCAGAGGCAGCCAATGATCAATCCCCGATCAAAATGCCGCCACGGGATTATTCCGAAGGGGCATCTGGATTATTTAGACCTACCGATAAAAAAGATGATTAACACACAAACGCCACAACTATTGTGGCGTTTATTTTATATTATTTTGTAAAAAGTTAATGATTCAATGGGAAGGTTTAAAGATAGCTATTGTCTTGTAAATCCATGTAAAAGAAAGCCCTGCTGATAGCTTACCAATGAACTTTCCTTTATTTCTATATGTCTTAGTAACATCGAGCTCATATTGAGCAATAAATATTTTTGATAACAATATCAAGATCAAGAGACTCATATTCATGTTGACTAAAAAAAGAAAATTACTACTTAGCGCATTAGCGATGAGTGTTGGTTTATCACTCTCTACTCTCCCGGCAACCAGTATGGCTGCCCTGCCTTCGGTAATGCCATCTGGAGAACAACTACCTAGCTTGGCTCCAATGCTAGAAAAAGTCTTGCCCGCTGTGGTCAGTGTGCATGTTTCTGGAACTCGAGTACAAAGCCAGCAGGTTCCAGAAGAGTTTAAATTTTTCTTTGGTCCAAATTTTCCTTCACAACAACAAAGCATCCGCCCTTTTGAAGGCTTAGGTTCAGGGGTTATTATTGATGCTGAAAAAGGTTATGTATTAACCAATAATCACGTTGTTGATGGAGCCGATAAAATTCAACTCCAAATTAATGATGGCCGTGAATTTGACGCCAAATTAATTGGTAGCGATCCACAAACAGATATCGCCCTACTACAAATTGAGAAACCCAATAACTTAACCGCCATTAAAATGACTGACTCAGATAAATTACGTGTTGGTGACTTTGCGGTTGCTGTGGGTAATCCATTTGGTTTAGGTCAAACCGCGACTTCCGGTATTATTTCAGCCTTAGGTCGTAGTGGTTTAAATCTGGAAGGGTTAGAAAACTTTATTCAAACTGATGCATCAATTAACCGTGGTAACTCTGGTGGTGCTTTAGTTAATCTCAATGGTGAACTTATCGGTATTAATACCGCAATTTTAGCACCAGGTGGTGGCAATATTGGTATTGGTTTCGCGATCCCAAGTAATATGGCGCGTGATCTCAGCCAACAACTGATTACACATGGTGAAGTGAAACGCGGTATTTTAGGTATTCGCGGCACTGAAATGAATGCTGATTTAGCAAAATCCTTTAAAATTGATGCCCAACGCGGTGCTTTTGTCAGTGAAGTATTGGCGGACTCTTCCGCAGCTAAAGCCGGTATAAAACCAGGTGATGTCCTTATTTCTATTGATGGTAAACGCATTAATAGCTTTGCTGAATTAAGAGCAAAAGTTGGTACAACACCACCAGGTAAAGAGATCCTTATTGGTTTGATCCGCCAAGGAAAACCAATGGATGTCAAAGTTACACTAGAGAAACAATCAGCAGATGCAACGCGAGCGGATAACTTCTCTCCCGCACTTCAAGGGGCAACGCTCAGTAACTATGTTAACAAACAAGTTAAAGCGGTTGCTGTAGATTCTGTGGAGAAAGGCTCAGCGGCAGCAGCATCGGGCTTACAAAAAGGCGACCTTATTATTGGTATCAACAATATGCCAATTGGCTCCTTAGGTGACTTACGTAAAACCATTGATGCTAAACCACCGGTTCTTGCATTAAACATTAAACGTGGCAACGAAGAAATTTATCTTCTGTTACGTAACAGCTCGCGTTAAACCCCACTTACTAGTATCTAATTTATTTGTTCCTTTCTGCCCTATTACTTCGGTAATAGGGTTTTTTTCTTGATTTCATATCACTAAAAAACGATTTTCTACGCTGACATATCCTTTCAAAAGCGAAACTGTGCTATTCTCATGACACTTACGACGCTATCCTCTTATTCAAACATAAATACAGGATTTTTATGTTAAGCAAGCTACTGCGATCTACCTTGATTGGTATTTTAACAGCTGCCATTCTTTTGGTTGCGGTACCTTCTATCCGCCCTATCTTTATTGAACACCTGATTAATGGTGATTTTCTTAATGCCCCATTTAGCTATAACAAAGCCGTGCGCCGTGCAGCACCTGCGGTAGTTAATGTCTACAGCAGCACAATGGGAAGCTTTTCTCAAGAAGGGCGCGAGCTTACCTCGCTAGGTGCGGGGGTGATTATGGATCCGCGGGGCTATATTCTTACCAATCAGCACGTTATTAATAATGCAGATCAAATTATTGTGGCTTTGCAAAATGGTGATCTCTACGAAGGGTTATTGATTGGCTCAGATCCCTTAACCGATCTTGCAGTATTAAAAGTTGATGCAGAAAAATTACCTACCATCCCCATCAATAGTAAGCGTATTTCTCATGTGGGTGACGTCGTTTTAGCCATTGGTAACCCATTTAATATTGGGCAAACTATCACACAAGGTATTATTAGTGCCACAGGACGTGTCGGCTTAAGCCCAACACGTTACCAAAACTTCCTTCAAACCGATGCGTCAATTAATGAAGGTAATTCAGGGGGGGCACTGATTAATACTGAAGGTGAGTTAGTGGGTATTAATACCATGACCTTTGATTCAGGCACCTACAATGGCTATCGCCCCAGTGCGGAAGGACTTGGTTTTGCTATTCCAACACAATTAGCCGTAAAAATTATGAATAAGCTTATCCGTGATGGGCGAGTTATTCGTGGTTTTATTGGTATTACCGCGAAAGAGCTACCTAAAATTCGCTCTTCAAATACCGATATTAAACAGATCCAAGGATTACGTATCTTCCGCATTACGCCCAATAGTCCTGCTGATAAAGCGGGAATGAAAACAGGCGATATCATTTTAAGTATCGACCATGCTCCGGCTAAATCAGCTATGGAGATGATGGACTATATTGCAGAAACACGTCCTGGTACCGTTTTACCGGTAACCTTATTACGTGATGGTAATGAAATAAATGTTGATGTCACAATTTCAGAATATCAGCCAGAGTCATAGCCATAGCTAACTTTAGCGAGTTACCTTGTTATTCACGACATTATTGCTTATTTACCATGCGGCTATTTTCAATGGCATGCCAAATTTTTTCTGCTTTACGTCCAATAAAAATCAGTGAAATAGCCAAAATAAAAAAGAAAATTGCACTATGTAAGCTATTCCAGAAATATTCAAAAAAGCGGGTATAAAGATTGATACCAAGGAATGTTAGTCCAAAGCCTCTCAACATACCATCATCGGTTTTTAAGCTGATATAAATACAAATGACAGCAACAACAGCAAATAATAAAGCCCAAGGTAATAACTGCACACTTGAAATGTAATACCACGTATCCGGATCGTAATTACCAAAAATAGACATGATCCACAACGCAATAAAGAGATAAGACAGTCCCATTATCTTTGTCATAAAAAATAAGCGACGGCGCATTAAAATATTTTGCAAGAAATAGCATCCCGCTAATAATGCAGAGCCAAATAACACAAAACGAATAGGATAATTCATGCCTAGCCAATAAGCGCCCCAACCGGACATATAACCCGTTTTAGCACCAAACCAATTGCCCAACATTAATAAGAAAAATAACCACACTAATGAAGAGCGACTGATAAAGCCAATCACCGCATAAATAATGCAACCCATTAAAAGAAGTGGCGCAATATTACCACTACCATCATCTAACAACTCACCGAGTTGCCAAAGAAAAACCGCCGTAAATAATATCCCTAAAAAGAGAATAAACTCAGTACTGTAATGCCATAGTATTTCTTTGCGTTGGCGTTTAAATCCCCAAAAATAAAACATACCAGCAATAAGTGCAGGAAATACCACACGCATAATCTCAGAGACACTAAATAATTCGATAAAATAATGAATTAACGCAGTATCACTAAAAAGGTTAACGGCAGCAATAATTAAGCAGGCAATAGCTATCCAAAAAGCATAGCGACTCAATCTTTTCCAATCAAAGGGAAGGCGTTGTAATGTACTTTCTAGTTGTTGATGCTGTTGTGCTGATAGCTCACCAGATTGTTGCCAATGATCAAGTGCTTGACGAATAACACGCTCTTGTTTCCTTGTGACCTGCATAGCATTTTTTCCTTTTTTATTGATAAGAGGTTAATAAAGAGTTATCTAACACAGGCTGATTTTCTTTACTGTATCCTGCTATCAAAGAATTACCTTATGAATTATCTTATTCTGTTGCATTATTAAACAGAAGAAATACAAAAAAACCATAGCACCAATAAAGTGCTATGGTTTTTAATCACGATAACAGGGTAACTAAACTTAATTAGTCATTAGAATGTAGACGTTCGATTTTAGCCCCTAAACCCTGTAATTTGGCTTCGATATTTTCATAGCCACGGTCGATATGATAGATACGATCAACAATCGTCGTACCTTCCGCAATGCAACCGGCTAATACTAAGCTGGCAGAAGCACGTAAATCGGTAGCCATCACTTGAGCGCCAGAAAGCTTATCAACACCATGACAAAGTACAGTATTGCTTTCGATTTCAGCATGAGCTCCCATACGGATAAGTTCAGGAATATGCATAAAACGATTTTCAAAAATCGTTTCAGTGATCATTCCTGCCCCATCAGCCACAAGATTTAAAAGACTAAACTGAGCTTGCATATCGGTTGGAAAACCAGGATGTGGTGCCGTACGCAGAGTGACCGCTTTAGGACGTTTACCATGCATATCAAGGCTTATCCAGTCTTCGCCCGTTTCAATATCAGCACCCGCTTCACGTAATTTAGCTAATACTGCATCAAGCGTATCTGGTTTAGCATTGCGACAAACAACACGACCACGAGAAACCGCCGCCGCGACTAAGAATGTCCCCGTTTCAATACGGTCTGGTAAAATTTGATAGGTTCCCCCACCAAGGCGTTCGACCCCTTCAATAGTAATGCTATCGGTGCCTGCACCACTGATTTTTGCGCCTAAGGTATTAAGAAAATTCGCGGTATCTTCAATTTCTGGCTCTCTCGCCGCGTTTTCAATAATGGTTTTACCTTCCGCTAAAACAGCGGCAGTCATAATGGTAATAGTGGCACCTACGCTCACTTTATCCATTACAATATGTGCCCCTTTTAAGCGACCATCAACACGCGCTTTCACATAACCTTCATCCAGCGTAATTTCCGCACCAAGCTGCTCTAAACCTGTAATATGCAGATCAACTGGACGCGCACCAATCGCACAACCACCCGGCAAAGAAACCTGACCACGTCCGAAACGGGCAACTAATGGTCCTAATGCCCAAATAGAGGCACGCATCGTTTTAACTAATTCATAGGGGGCACAAAATTCGTTGATATGACGAGCATCAACAAAAACAGAGCCGTTGCGTTCGACTTTAGTACCTAAACGATTAAGTAACTTAATGGTGGTATCAATATCTTTTAGCTTAGGAACATTGGTTAATTCTACTGGCTCTTCGGCAAGGATAGCAGCGAACAGAATTGGTAGTGCAGCATTTTTTGCGCCTGAAATAGTGACCTCACCGGATAAGCAGGTAGGCCCTTGTACTCTAAATTTATCCATCTGTAGAACTCTCTTTTTTATTTTGCTGTACGCTGTATACCTACTGAATTAAAGCCCGCTGAGTTTACGATCCCTTTTCCACTCTTCAGGTGTGTAGGCTTTAATAGATAAAGCGTGAATACGATTATCTGCGATATATTCCATCAAAGGGGCATAAATGGTTTGTTGTTGTTTCACTCTGCTCATTCCTTCAAACATCGCGCCAACAACCACAACCTGAAAATGACTGCCATCACCATTAACAATGACTTCATCTAAAGATAGGGTATCCATTAATACTTGTTTGATTTCATTTGTATCCATAATTGCTCAATCTCAACGTTAAAATAATAATCAGTTGCCTATCCTAATAGAATCCGGCCTACTCTTAAACCATGAAAAACCCCCTTAATGATAAAAGTATCAATAAGGGGGATTTTTTTATTGCTTTATTGGGAAAAGCATTAAGCAATATTCATAATTTCATCAAGATCATAGAGTGTGATTAGCGTTTGAAAGCGCTCACTAACACCTTGAATAACACATTGACGATTAAGTGCTTCCATTTCGGCCTTTAGATGGACAAAAAGTGCTAATCCGGTTGAGTCAATATGATCAAGTTGAGAAATATCGATAATATTAATATCAGCTAATAACGCTTTACGTTGTTGCCAAACAGGCAATAACGTTTCTCTATCTAGCGTTCCTTGGAAAGAGAGTATTTCACCCTCTTTTTGCCAATTTAACGAAGCTGACATACTATTTTTTCTCATCTAATGTAATCGGTGTTTTGGCACTAATTTCTAATTGCTTAGTTAAACCATCAACCCCTTTCGCACTTAAAATATCAGACCACTCATTTTGTTTGGTGGTGATCATGCTAACGCCTTCGGCAATCATATCATAGGCTTGCCATTCACCCGTTTTACTGTTCTTGCGCCATTGAAAATCAAGGCGTACTGGTGGTCGACCATTTTTATCAATAATAGTGACACGAATAGTCAGGTTTGATTTATCCGCAAAAGGTTTGGCAGGTTCTATGCGATATTCTTGCCCTTCATACATTGCTAATGCTTGACCATATACTTGTGCAAGATAATCTTTAAAAGCGGCAAAGTAAGCATCACGCTGAGCCGGCGTTGCATTACGATAATAAGGCCCTAACACTAATGCTCCAGCATATTTGATATGTACATAAGGTAACAACTCTTGTTGAACAATCTCACGTAACAGTTCTGGATTTTTACGGATTTCTGGTTGCTCAGTTTTTAATTTATCAAAGGTTTTTTGCGCGGCATCTTCCATCAAAGCATAAGGATTGGTTTTATCGACCGCCATCGCAAAAGGTGTTATCACCAATAATGCGACCATTAATAAGCGTTTAAACATACTCGCTTCCTCTTGGGATTATATTTCAGTAAATACGGTGCACTAAATAAGCCACACCGTAAGCGAATGATCATTAAGGTAATGCTGGTTGTTCGGTTTGCGTTTTTGAGTCAGAGGTTGTTTTTCCATCTCCGTCACCGGTTTTATAAAGGAACTGACCAATCAAATCTTCAAGCACCATGGCTGAATGGGTATTGGTAATTCTGCCACCATCCTTTAGAAAATCAGAACCTAAATCTTCATCATAAAAGCCGAGATTTAAGGCCAAAAATTGTTCACCTAATAAACCTGATGTGCGAATAGAAAGAGAACTGCTGTCAGGAATATGGTCATAAATGTTTAAAATATCGAGAGCAACTTCAGGACGATAGTTACCTTCCATCTCTTCTTTTAAGGTAATAGAGGCAACGCGACCAATAACCACCCCACCGATTTTAACCGGTGAACGCTCTTTTAAACCACCAATATTACCAAAACTTGCGTAGACACGATAAGTAGGTTGATTACCCACTTCTTTAATATCAGCCACTTTTAAGCTTAAAAAGACAACCGCTATCAGTGCAATAACAACAAATAAACCAACCCAAACTTCAATTTTTTTACTTTGCATGACTTAATTCCCAAACATCAGTGCAGTTAGCACAAAATCTAAACCTAATACGGCTAACGATGAATGAACAACGGTACGCGTTGTTGCTCTGCTAATCCCTTCCGATGTTGGGATTGCGTCATATCCGTTAAACAGCGCTATCCAAGTCACGGTAATGGCAAACACGACACTCTTAATAAAACAATTCACTAAGTCTTTTTGCCACTCAACCGCACCTTGCATTGATGCCCAGAAAAAGCCTTCATCAATGCCTTTCCAATCCACGCCGACAATAGCACCACCCCAGATCCCCACCGCAACAAAGATCAGTGAAAGCAATGGCATACTAATAAACCCGGCCCAAAAACGTGGCGCAACCACTCTTCTAAGAGGGTCGACAGCCATCATTTCTAAACTGGATATCTGCTCTGTTGCTTTCATTAAACCTATTTCTGCGGTCAGTGCTGAGCCTGCACGTCCAGCAAATAATAGTGCCGTCACTACAGGGCCTAACTCTCGTAACAAAGAAAGCGCCACCATCATACCTAGGCTCGCTTCCGCACTAAATGTCGTCAGTACTAGATAGCCCTGTAAACCAAGAACCATGCCAATAAAAAGTCCAGAAACCATAATGATCAGTAGCGACTGAACACCAACACTGTACAGTTGCTTCATTAATAATGGCCACTGCTTACGAAACTCAGGCTTACCGATCAATGCTCGAAATAGCATAATGCCGGCTCTACCAAAAGTCGCAAAAATCGACAGTGATCGCGCGCCTATCCGCGCTAGTAAATTAACCACGTACTAATTACCTCGTCCTAATAGATCATCCTGATAGTTCCCCGCAGGAAAACGGAAAGGTACAGGTCCATCAGCAATACCATCTAAAAACTGTCTTACTTGTCTGTCTGGATTTTCCTGTAGCTCTTTTGCACTTCCCTGAGCAATGATTTTCTGTTCTGCAATAATATATGCATAATCGGCAATACTCAGTACTTCAGGGACATCATGAGACACCACCACACAAGTGACCCCTAATGCATGGTTTAATTCATCAATCAGTTTTACTAATACCCCCATGGTAATGGGATCTTGTCCAACGAATGGCTCGTCAAACATGATTAAATCTGGATCAAGGGCTATCGCTCTTGCTAAAGCGGCTCTGCGCGCCATTCCCCCCGATAATTCAGATGGCATTAAATTAGCTGCCCCTCTTAACCCTACCGCTTCTAACTTCATCATCACGGTAGTGTGAATTAACGCCTCGGGTAAATTAGTATGCTCTCTTAATGGGAAGGCGACATTTTCAAATACATTCATATCAGTAAAAAGGGCGCCTGATTGAAAAAGCATACTCATTTTTTTTCTTGACTGATATAAAGCAGAGCGTGATAACTTAGGAATATTGTCACCATCAAACCAAATATCACCACTATCAGGCAGAATTTGTCCCCCCATCAAGCGTAATAAGGTGGTTTTACCTATCCCTGAAGGCCCCATTATTGCAGTCACTTTTCCTCTAGGCACATCCAGATTGATTTGCGAAAAAATCTTTCTGCTACCGCGAGTAAAGTTCATATTGCGCACTTCAATTAAATTGTCTGGTTGTGCGTTCATGAATAAAACGTCCTTAAGCCTGTCTGCATAAACAAAATTTATACGCTATTTTGGCAGGTCATTGTCAATGTTACAAAGAAATCACCACTATTTAGCAATTTATTGCACGGTTGATTTTACTTTTCGTGCTTGGCTAGTCAAAATATGGTGAATTAGCAAAACCTTTTGACAATAATGTTTTTTATCAGCCCTGTCTTATTGGTTTTTTCTTTATTTTTCACTCATTGTTGGAAAACTGATGGCATGTTGATTACTTTGTCTCTTCTCATTGTTGGGTTGATGTTATTAGTCTATGCATCAGACCGACTGGTGTATGGTGCAAGTGTGTTTGCTCAATCATTAAAGCTCCCTCCTGCCGTTATCGGTATTGTTATTGTGGGAATGGGTACTTCATTGCCGGAACTTTTTGTTGCAACCGACGCGGCCATCCACAATTTACCCGAGATAGCGATAGGTACAGCAATAGGATCTTCATTAACGAATCTGCTACTGATTGCTGGGATTGGAGCGATGATTTATCCCATGAATATCCAATCTGCGGTACTAAAAAAAGAACTTCCTTTGATGATTATAGTCATCTTATTAGCAGGACTGGTGGTTTCTAATGGTCATCTAGGGTTGAGAGAAGGCTGTTTACTTTTTTTCATCGGCTTCGCCTCTCTTTTTCTAATGATAAAAATGCTCCATAAAACCTTAACACAAGTGCGCCATGTGTTACCGCTAGAGACACTTTCACGTTTTGAATTACAAACTAATCCACGTAATTCTGTTGCCCTATTTTGGGTGGTTATTGCATTACTGATAATCCCTGTTGCAACAAGAATGATCATTGATAATGTTTTTATCATCATGCAACAGTATCATCTCAGCGGTTTTTTAGTTGGACTAACCTTGCTATCTATTGGCACCAGTTTACCTGAATTAGCAACGACCGTTGTGGCAGCCTTAAGACGTGAAAATGAACTGGCTCTAGGCAATATTATTGGCGCTAATATTTTTAATCTCACCTTTGTGCTAGGCATGCCCGCATTACTCTCTCCTAGCACATTTAATATGCAAGCATTCTATTTTAGTTTTACTGTACTGGTGGTCGCGGGCCTACTTTTCTCACTCTTTTCATTGGGGCGCAAACAGCGGCTAAACCGTGGAAAGGGGATTTTCTTATTAGTTTGTTTTATTGTTTATATTACGGTGTTGTGCGTTGCACATTCTCTCTTAACCTAAAATAAATGGTACAAAAAATGACCGGATTTGATTTTCAGCAAGCAGGTAAAAAGGTTCTTCAAATTGAACAAGAAGGATTAGCTGAGTTAGCACAATATATCAATGACGATTTTTCTCTTGCCTGTGAAAAAATCTTTCACTGTCAGGGAAGAGTGATTGTTATGGGCATGGGAAAATCAGGTCATATTGGGCATAAAATTGCCGCCACCTTTGCCAGTACCGGCACCCCCTCTTTTTTTGTTCACCCCGGTGAAGCCAGTCATGGCGATTTAGGTATGGTGACAGAAAAAGACATTGTGCTGGCAATTTCAAATTCAGGTGAAGCCAGTGAAATTCTCGCCCTTATCCCTGTCCTCAAGCGTAAACAGATCCTTTTAATTTGTATGACACGCTCACCTCAAAGTACAATGGGGAAAGCTGCTGATATTCATCTTTGTATAAAAGTCCCTAAAGAAGCTTGTCCGTTAGGCTTAGCCCCTACCACCAGCACGACGGCAACACTGGTGATGGGAGATGCCTTAGCTATCGCTTTATT
This sequence comes from Proteus sp. G2674, assembly GCF_009915195.1. Lineage (NCBI taxonomy): Bacteria > Pseudomonadati > Pseudomonadota > Gammaproteobacteria > Enterobacterales > Morganellaceae > Proteus > Proteus sp. G2674. Next base: position 63,962 of record NZ_JAABLS010000014.1, on the reverse strand, counting down.
GCGCGCTCGAGGTTTTACGGCGGAAGACTTTGCACTATCGCATCCCGGTGGTGCATTGGGGCGCAAATTATTGCTTCATGTCAGTGATTTAATGAATAAAGATGATGATATTCCACGCGTCAGCAAAGAAGCGACATTACGCGAAGCACTGGTAGAGATCACCCGTAAAAAATTAGGTATGACCGTTATCTGTGATGATAATATGTTGATTAACGGTATTTTTACTGATGGTGATTTGCGTCGTATCTTTGATTTAGGTATTGACCTTAATAATGCCAAAATATCAGATGTAATGACGAAAGGCGGAATTCGCATTTCCCCAGATAGCTTAGCGGTAGAAGCGCTTAATTTAATGCAAGCAAAACATATCACTTCACTGTTAGTCACTGAACCAGATAGTGATATTTTATTAGGTGTTTTACATATGCACGATTTATTGCAAGCTGGGGTTGTTTAAGCTTGTTATGCGTTCATAAGGATAAAGATGAATACAATGATAGAGACCTGCTACGGTGCAGTAAGCAAGCAAATAATGCAAAAAGCAGAAAAAGTCCAATTGCTGATTTGCGATGTTGATGGTGTGATGTCTGACGGACTTATTTATATGGGCAATAACGGTGAAGAGTTGAAAGCGTTTAATGTCCGTGATGGCTATGGCATCCGTTGTTTACTTACATCGGGTATTGAGGTCGCTATCATTACGGGTCGTCAATCTAAGCTTTTAGAAGATAGAGCCAAAACACTTGGCATTACATATCTTTACCAAGGACAGCATAATAAGCTTTTGGCGTATCAACAACTGTTAGATACACTAAACCTTAAACCAGAACAGACAGCCTATATTGGCGATGATCTGATTGATTTACCGGTAATGGAAAAAGTAGGACTGTCAGTTGCCGTTGCTGATGCCCATCCATTACTCACACCTCGTGCCGACTATGTTACCCATATTTTAGGTGGACGCGGTGCAGTACGAGAATTATGTGATTTGATCCTATTAGCCCAAGGTCGACTTGAAGAAGCTAAAGGTTTATCGATTTAAACGTATAACGACACAGAATGAATAAATTAAAATCCTGGTTTACCCTGATTTTAGCCATTATTGCTCTTGGGCTGATTGGCTGGAACTATACTAACAATACTGAGCTTGATGATGGAAAGATTGTTGAAGATGGTCAACCCACCTACCAATCTAAATCATCAATATCCTTTGTTTATGAACCAACAGGTATACTGGGATATAAACTAGTTGCTGATGATGTCAAAAACTATGCTCAGCAAAAGTTTACATGGTTTACTAATCCTGTCTTAACGACTTATTCGCCGACAGGAGATGCAACATGGACCGTGCGTGCAAATAAAGCCAAACTGACAAACAGTAAAATGCTCTATCTTTATGGCGACGTTCAAATTGATAGTTTAACTGATGACTCCCAACTTCAGCGGATCAGCACAGAAAATGCTATCGCAGATCTGGATACACAAGATGTTTCCTCTGATGATGAAGTGACTATTATCGGCGTCGGACTGAAATCAGTCGGCTTAAAAATGCGAGGCAATCTGCGTGAAAAACGTGCAGAGCTGATTGAACAGGTGAACACCTATTATGAGATCCCTAATGAATCGAAAAATCCGTAATACACTAATTATCAGTACGTTATTCTCAATAAGTGTCCCAGTTATGGCACTTAAAGATGATACACAACAACCTATTGTTGTTAATTCCGAGAAACAGTCACTTAATTTAGAAAAAAATATTACCACTTTCACACAAAATGTTGTGGTAAAACAAGGCTCTATTGATATAAGAGCTGATAAAGTAGTGGTTACACGTCCTGGTGGCGATTCTAAAAAAATCGTGATTGAAGCTTTTGGTAACCCTGTGACATTCTATCAGTTACAAGATGATGGTAAACCAATCAAAGGTCGTGGTGATAAAATGACCTATGAGATGGACAAAGAGCTGGTGACCTTAACAGGTAAAGCTTATCTTGAACAATTAGACAGTAATATCACCGGTGATAAAATCACTTATCTCGTACCGACACAACAAATGGAAGCATTTAGCGGTAAGGGAAAACAAGTCACCACCGTTTTACTCCCTTCTCAGTTACAAGAGAAAGGTCCCGGTGTTAACAACAAAGGTAAGTAACACTTTATGGCGCTGTTAAAAGCTGAAAATTTAGCAAAAGCATACAAAGGGCGCACCGTTGTCGGTGATGTGAGCCTCAATGTTAACTCCGGTGAGATTGTTGGCTTACTTGGCCCTAACGGTGCGGGAAAAACCACCACCTTTTATATGGTGGTAGGTATTGTCGCCCGTGATGCGGGTAGCATTACTATCGACGATGAAGATATTACCTTACTCCCGTTACATGAACGTGCGCGTAAGGGTATTGGTTATTTGCCACAAGAAGCCTCTATTTTTAGACGCTTAAGCGTTTATGACAATATCATGGGAATTTTAGAAATACGCCATGATTTAACGGCCGAACAACGAAAAGATCGTGCAGAAGAGCTACTTGAAGAGTTTAATGTCAGTCACTTACGTAATAGTTTAGGGCAATCTTTATCAGGGGGTGAACGCCGTCGTGTAGAGATAGCACGGGCGCTAGCGGCAAATCCTAAATTTATTTTATTGGATGAGCCTTTTGCCGGTGTTGACCCTATTTCCGTTTTAGATATTAAGAAAATTATCCAACATCTACGCGATTATGGCTTGGGCGTATTAATTACCGACCATAATGTACGCGAAACCTTAGATGTGTGTGAACGTGCTTATATCGTCAGTCAAGGACACCTTATTGCCCATGGTTCACCAGAAGAAATTTTGGCAAATGAGCAAGTTAAACGTGTTTACTTAGGTGAAGGCTTCCGCCTGTGATCTGAGTGACACTTTTATTTCGTCACGGATGACAACATAAGAGGATCCATCGCATCACTATGAAACAAAGTCTGCAACTTCGTCTTAGTCAGCAATTGGCCATGACGCCACAGCTCCAACAGGCTATTCGTTTGTTGCAACTTTCTACGCTTGAATTACAACAAGAAATTCAACAAGCCCTTGAATCTAACCCATTGCTTGAACAAGAAGACGATCAAGCTGATGTAACGCATCCTGATAGCTCATCAACACAAGAGAGTGATGATAGTACACCAGACAATGAGCGTGATAATGAGGTATTAGATACCCTAGATGCACTAGAGCAAAAGGAGATGCCTGACGATCTTCCTCTCGATACCCAATGGGAAGAAATTTACACCGCAGGCACCCCTTCAGGCACCAGTAATGATTATGCGGCTGATGAATTACCACTCTATCAAGGTGAAACCACGGCTTCACTGCAAGATTACCTAACTTGGCAAGCTGACCTAACACCTTTTACTGATACTGATCGTGCTATCGCGACAAGCATTATTGATGCTGTCGATGAAACAGGATATTTAACAGTTTCAACAGATGACATTCTTGCCGGAATGGGTAATGATGAGTTAGAGCTTGATGAGATTGAAGCGGTATTAAAGCGTATTCAACGCTTTGATCCCGTAGGTGTCGCTGCCAGAGACTTAAAAGAGTGTCTGTTAATTCAATTGTCGACATTTCCAACTAATACACCTTATTTGAAAGAGACTCAACTTGTTATTGAGCACTATTTAGCGTTATTAGGTAATCGTGATTTTCGCCAATTAATGCGTCACACTAAGCTACGTGAAGAGACATTAAAAGTAGTGATTGAGACCATTCAATCTCTTGATCCAAAACCGGGTTTAAGTATTGATACAGAGGAATCACAGTATGTTATTCCTGATGTACTGGTAAAAAAATCAGGAGAACACTGGCAAGTTGAGTTAAATACGGATAGCATTCCCCGCCTACGCATAAATGAGACTTATGCAGCGCTTGGGCAATCAGCTCAAAACGAAAGCGATGGGAAATTTATTCGTGACAATTTACAAGAGGCTAAATGGCTGATAAAAAGCTTAGAAAGCCGTAATGAGACATTATTAAAAGTCGCTCATTGCATTGTTGACACACAGCAGGCGTTTTTCGAATTCGGTGAAGAGCATATGAAACCCCTTGTTTTGGCCGATATTGCAGAACAGGTTGAGATGCACGAGTCCACCATTTCTCGCGTTACAACGCAAAAATATTTGCATTGTCCTCGGGGAATTTTCGAATTGAAGTATTTTTTCTCAAGCCACGTAAATACTGATAACGGAGGTGAAGCCTCTTCAACAGCAATTCGGGCTTTAGTGAAGAAACTAATCGCAGCAGAAAACCCAGCGAAACCACTAAGTGATAGTAAACTGGCAAATATGCTCGCCGAGCTTGGTATACAGGTTGCTCGACGAACTGTTGCGAAATATAGAGAGTCATTATCCATCCCGCCTTCAAATCAACGTAAAGAGTTGGTTTGAGCATAATTGAGAAGGAAGACACTATGGAACTTCAAATCACTGGTCATAATATTGAATTAACTGATGCTCTGCGTGATACCGTCAAAGCAAAAAGCGCTAAATTACCTCAGTTCTTTGACAAAATTAATAACGTCCAAGTTATCCTCAAAGTCGAAAAAGTGACTAAAATTGCGGAAGCGACGATTCAAGTAAATGGCGGTGAATTACATGCCTCTGCGGAAGCAGAAGATATGTACGCAGCAATTGATGGATTAATGGATAAACTGGCTCGTCAATTAACCAAACACAAAGATAAACTGAGACAACATTAATTCATTTCCCATTGTAAAATGGGAATACAATCGGCGATGTTAGAGTGTTATTGATGTCGCGTTTGTTCAATTAAAAACAGCGCCTAAATAATCCGCTAACAAAAACCAGATGTCACTCTGTGGCATCTGGTTTGCTGGTCTAAGTGAATAAGACAATGAACAACGATACAAAGATGAATATTAGCGACGTACTTACTCTGGCATGTACACATAACAATGTGCATTGCACAAGTAAAAAACGCGCGTTAGAAATTATCAGTGAGAATGCAGCTCAAGCACTGAATTTACCAGAAACACTGATTTTTGAGGCTTTATTAACGCGTGAAAAAGTCGGTACAACAGGGATTGGGGGTGGATTGGCTATCCCTCATGGGCGTATTGAAAGTGATGAAACTGAAAAAGTTGTTGGTGTGTTTCTTCACCTAAGCGAGCCTATTGCCTTCGACGCTATTGATAATCAACCTGTCGATTTGTTGTTTGCATTACTCGTTCCTGCAACACAATGTAAGGAACATTTACACACACTGTCTTTGATTGCAAAACAGTTGGCTGACAAAAATTTATGTCGCCGACTACGCTCCGCACAAAGTGATGAAGAGCTTTATCAGATTATCACAGAATAAACCTAATGGGTTTGGGTTTATCAGGACGCGAATAGCATACAGTGGAATGATATTCATCACTGGGAAATTAAGGGGAGCTACCTCATGGTGCTGATGATAGTCAGCGGACGCTCTGGTTCAGGTAAGTCAGTCGCTTTGCGTGCGCTTGAGGACATGGGATTTTATTGTGTTGATAACTTACCTGTCGATCTGTTACCGGAGCTTGCGAAAACACTGGCTGAGCGTGATGCTGCCGCTGCCGCAGTCAGTATTGACGTACGTAATATGCCAGAATCACCGGAGATTTTCGAAAAGGCGCTGGAAAGTTTACCCGCGGAATATTCTCCACAACTGTTATTTTTAGATGCTGATAGAAATACGCTGATCCGCCGTTATAGTGATACTCGACGCCTACACCCTCTTTCAACAAAAAACCTCTCGCTAGAAATGGCGATTGATACAGAGAGTGATCTGCTCGAACCTTTACGATCACGGGCTGATCTGATTATTGATACCTCAGAGATGTCAGTGCATGAATTAGCCGAAATGCTACGTACTCGCTTACTCGGTAAACGTGAACGCGAATTGACCATGGTATTTGAGTCTTTCGGTTTTAAACATGGTATTCCTATCGATGCTGATTATGTCTTTGATGTACGATTTTTACCTAATCCCCACTGGGATCCCAAATTACGCCCAATGACGGGGTTAGATCGTCCAGTCGCAGCCTTCCTCGATCGCCATACCGAAGTGCATAACTTTATTTATCAAACAAGAAGTTATCTAGAACTTTGGCTACCGATGTTAGAGACGAATAATCGTAGTTACCTAACTGTTGCTATTGGTTGTACTGGCGGCAAACATCGTTCTGTTTATGTGGCTGAACAACTGGCTGACTATTTCCGCTCTAGAGGGAAAAACGTACAATCACGCCATAGAACACTTGAAAAGCGCAAATGACCCAATATCGACGCGTAGCGATAAAAAACCGTTTAGGCATGCATGCAAGGCCTGCCATGAAATTGTTTGATTTGGTCAATACATTTCAATCAACGGTGACGTTACGTAACCATGAGGGCGTTGAGGCGCAAGCAGATAGTGTGATTGCGATGTTGATGTTAGATTCCGAACAAGGCAGTCACATCGATATAGAAGCCAGTGGCTGTGATGAAAAAGAAGCGATTGATGCGATTATTGCATTATTTGAATCAGGGTTTGATGAAGATTAATTCTAATTAAAAACAATAGATTAGCATTTCTTAACAAAAATCCCAGAAAGAGACTGTGATCACTGCCTCTTTCTTTTTGCTACAGAACCGCCTATTATCTTACATAGAGTTTAACAACACCCCCACCTAATCCGTGGGGGTGTTGTTTTGCATTGGAACAAATTGGAGTGTGGTATGACAAAGCCAACAATTATCATCAATGAACTTGATGCAGAACGTTTAGATTCATTACTAGAGCAACCTGCCTTTGCAGACAGCCCAATTGCAGAAGCTTTAAATGAAGAGTTAGATCGTGCTGACATTGTTACACCAGCTGATATCCCTGCTAACATCGTCACCATGAACAGCAAAGTCCGTTTTATGGACTTAAAAAATAATGAAGAGCGTATTCGTACTTTAGTTTACCCTGCTTCATTAAAAGATAGTGCGACTGAATTATCAGTCATGGCGCCAATGGGGGCTGCACTATTAGGTTTAGCTATCAATGATGAGATCAGTTGGCAGCTTCCTAATGGCCTTGAAACTAAGGTCAAAGTATTAGAAATTCTCTACCAACCTGAAGCTGCTGGTGAATTACACCGTTAAGCAATGCTGAAGGTTCGCGTGTTATTTTTTATCTTATTAACGCAATAAAATACAAGTAAGCGCGATATCTCAGCCCACTCATGGGCTGAGATTAAAGGTAAGGTGCTACTGACCTGCGATACTCATTTCTGGTAATAGTAGTGATCCACACTGAATATTACTGCGTGTTTCAATATCATCACCTATTGTGGCAATATTCGCCCACATCTCTTTCAAGTTACCGGCAATAGTCACTTCACTCACTGGATACTGAATTTCACCATTTTCGACCCAGAAACCGCTCGCACCACGGGAATAATCCCCTGTCACCGTGCTAACCCCTTGTCCCATTAATTCAGTGACCACAAGCCCTGTGCCCATCTCTTTTAACAATTCATCAAAGGAGAGGCCTTGCCCTGGGATACGCCAGTTATGAATGCCCCCCGCATGTCCATTGCTTTTTAACCCTAATTTTCTTGCAGAATAGCTAGTAAGGAGCCACTCTTGCAGTACCCCATCTTTAATAATATCTGCATCTGATGTGCGTACCCCTTCACTATCAAAAGGCGTTGATGCTAATCCCCCCACAATATGTGGACGCTCTTGAATATTTAACCATTGAGGGAAAATCTGTTTTCCTAAACTATCTAACAAACAAGATGACTCACGGTATATCATGCTACCACTGATGGCTGCCACTAAATGCCCGAAGATCCCCGTGGCTACTTCCGCTGAGAAAAGAACAGGCGCTTTCATGGTGGATAATTTACGGGGAGCTAGACGAGATAAGGTACGGCGTGCACACTCTTGTCCTACCCATTCAGGAGATTGTAACGCCTCAAAACGGCGACTAATGGTATAGGCATAATCGCGCTCCATATCCTCACCCTCACGAGCGATAACGCAACTCGACATTGAATAACGAGATGAAGAGTAGCTTTTTAATAAACCAAGGCTGTTACCAAAGACGCGAGTTCCACTATGACTATTAAAGCTTCCCCCTTCGGTATTGACGATACGGCTATCACTGTCTAATGCAGCTTGCTCCGCTCGAGACGCCAGCTCAATCGCTTTATCTGCTGTTATGTCGGTTGGGTGGTAGAGATCAAGAAAAGGGGCATCGAAGGCTAACAGGGCTTTATCAGCAGGCCCTGCATAAGGATCAACAGAAGTGTAGCGCGCAATATCTACAGCCGCTTGTACTGCACGTTTAATCGCATCAGGACTTAAATCTGTAGAAGATGCACTCCCTTTACGTTGTTGCTGATAGACGGTGATCCCTAATGCACCATCACTATTAAATTCAACATTTTCTACTTCACCATAGCGTGTACTAACGCTTATGCCTGTTGATTTATTAATTGCAACTTCTGCACCGTCACACTGTTTTGCGGCGATCTCCAGTGCAAGAGAAACTGCCTCTTCCAGCTGTTTTACCTGATCTGTATTATTCATTGAGAACCATTTTCCTAAGGAGAACATCACTTTTTACTTATTTTTGCTAAAGTAAATCAATTGACAGGTGGTCAACAAGCGATTTTCCCAGTTACAATAGAAGATATATGAATGTTATCACCCGTCGGGCTTTTGGTCATTCACCAAATCACACTCCCGGCTTACTCTGCAACAGGAATTTTTATTATGGCAAAGCAGCCAGAAGAGTGGCACTACCTCAATCCTGAATTTGACAATACACCGTTAGAAGAGGAAGAAGAGGAAGAGATCATTTGGGTCAGCAAAAGTGAAATTAAACGTGATGCTGAAGCGTTAAAGAAATTAGGCACCGAACTTGTTGAGTTAAGTGCTCAAGAGCTTGAACGTGTTCCTCTTGATGAAAAACTACTCGCTTCAATTAAATTGGCGCAAAAGGTACAACGCGAAGCGCGTCGTCGCCAAATTCAATATATCGGTAAGTTACTCCGTAATGTTGATGAAGAGCCGATCCGCCAAGCACTAGATAAACTAAAAAATCGCCATAATCAGCAAATTTTAGTGTTACATAAACTAGAAGATCTGCGTACACGTCTGATTGACGGTGGTAATGAAGTGATTGAGGAAGTGGTAGCGCTTTATCCTATGGCCGATCGCCAGCAATTACGCACACTTATTCGTAATGCTAAAAAAGAGAAAGAAGCCAATAAACCGCCAAAATCATTCCGCTTATTGTTTCAATATCTAAAAGATCTCTCAGAGTCAGCTTAACGACTGATGCTCCTGAAAACGCAGTGCTAAATCATGATACCACTGCGGTTTTCAGGATACCTTGTAATACTTATGGGCTTTCAGCTAGCTCTACTTGGCTTTTTTATGTTCACAATGAAAGCGAAATAGCTCTTTACCCAGCGTCTCTTGCGCTTCTTGCATTATCTCAATAATGGGCTGGAAGGTGCGGGAATGATGCGGTGCATGTCTGAAAACAATATTAACAGGCAATTCAATTTCTCCTGTTAATACATCCCATAACGCATCAAGATTATTACCGAATGCTTCATCTAATTGAAATTGCTGAGCAAACTGATGATAAAAAGCATCTCGATCCGCCAATGTGCTGAAATCAAAAATAATCTGTTTCATTAAGGTGCAACTCTTTGCATGGTACGGTAATGATCGGTGGTTAAATAAATTAATCCGTCATTAGAATATAGCAGGCGATCGCTACCACGATGTCCACATTGATAATTGACATCTGCTTCAAACCATTGGCGCCCCGCTTCTTCAGGTAACTGTTTTTCACGGTTCATAAAGCGATCACCACCAATCGCCCGTCCTGGTAAAACTTCACATAAATTGCCCGCTTTCGCATTCCAACCTTTAGCTCGAGCCTCTTTTTTGCTGATATAAAAATCAGGTAAGCGAGCGTGTTGTTGCAAATAATCAGCCACTTTATTGGCTTGTGTCTTTTCATCAATTGCTAAAGGACGTTGAGACTCAGGCTGACTGATTGAACTCTTTGACGATGTAGATGTTGTCGATGTAGGAGGTGCTGTTGCTGGTATCTGCGTTTCAGGTACTAATCCTTTATAAAGAACAAAAAATAAAACAGCCACAACAATAAGAACAGGGAATAGACGTTTGCCCATAAATAGCTCCATTTACTCACTTAAATAGAAACTCCATCATAGCGATGGAGTTTTATTGGGGTAATTTGTATAAATAGATAACAATAACAACTGTTAAGCAGTACCACCAACGGTTAACTTATCCAATTTCAGTGTCGGTTGCCCAACCCCTACCGGCAAGCTTTGCCCCTCTTTGCCGCACACCCCGACACCTTTATCTAATGCGAGATCATTACCCACCATAGAAACTTGTTGCATCGCTTCAATACCTGAACCAATCAAGGTTGCGCCTTTAATTGGTTTAGTAATTTTACCCTTTTCAATTAAATAGGCTTCTGAAGTTGAGAAAACAAATTTACCCGAGGTAATATCAACTTGCCCACCGCCAAAGTTTGGCGCATAAATACCGCGATCGACACTGGCGATGATCTCTTCAGGAGAAGATTTACCCGCAAGCATATAGGTGTTGGTCATACGTGGCATTGGCAAATGAGCATAGGATTCACGACGCCCATTGCCCGTCGGTTTTACCCCCATTAAACGCGCATTCATCTTATCTTGCATATAGCCTTTTAAGATGCCATTTTCGATTAATACGTTGTATTGACCTGGTACGCCTTCATCATCAATCGCCACGGAGCCTCGTCGGCCTTCAATTGAACCATCATCCACGATAGTACATAACTCAGAAGTGACCTTATCGCCAATACGCCCAGAGAATACCGATGTTTGACGACGATTAAAATCACCTTCTAAACCATGTCCAACAGCTTCATGTAATAAAACACCGGGCCATCCGGCGCCTAAAACCACAGGCATTGTACCTGCCGGTGCAGCAATAGCCGATAAATTAACTAATGCCATGCGTACCGCTTCACGGGCATAAGTCGCTGCATGGGTTTCGCCATTTTCTTTAGTCAGAAAATAATCATAACCAAAACGACCACCGCCACCACTTGAACCACGTTCACGTTTACCGTCATCTTCGACCAGTACGCTTACTGAAAGACGTACAAGAGGACGCACATCCGCCGCTAAAGTACCATCCGTTGCAGCAACTAGCACATGCTCATACACTCCCGTTAATGAGGCATTGACTTGTTTAACACGTTTATCTTCAGCCCGTGCCACACGATCAACGTCATGTAATAGTGCTATTTTTTCTTCACGAGACAAACTTTGTAATGGATCATTTAGGTTGTATAACGGAGTATGTTGAATAGCACCCAGTGTATGGATCTGCCCATTGCCTTGTGCTTGCACAATACTACGCGCAGCATGAGCACTTTGGTTAAGTGCGTTGAGTGTTAATTGGTCTGCATAAGCAAAACCTGTTTTTTCACCATAAATCGCTCTAACGCCAACCCCTTGGTCAATATTGTAAGAGCCATCTTTAATTATCTGATCATCTAATATCCATGCTTCGTGGTAGCTTGATTGAAAATAAAGATCACCATAATCAATTTGACGCTGTGCAAGCTGCTCTAGTGTCGATGCTAAATCATCTAAACTCAGGTTGTTCGCTTCCAACAGACTTTCGCTGACAACAGCTAAACTCATAATTCTTTTTTATCCTTAACTTTTTTTATTAAGTGTGTCAGTTTCGGGCGAAAGCGATTATGTTTCACAACCCGTATCTGTTCACGCATACCTTCTAAACTATCGACTCGAATATTGAGCGTTAGGGCACTGACCGCATCAGGGTTCTTTTTCAATACTTTCCCCCAACCATCCACTGCCATTGTATGACCCCATGTGCGACGAGCATCATGGGTACCGACTTGAGCCGGTGCCAAAATAATACACTGATTTTCAATAGCCCGCGCGCGTAACAATGGCTCCCAGTGCGCTTTACCCGTTAAACGAGTAAAGGCTGCTGGTACAGAAATAATTTCAGCACCTTTTTCTCTTAATGCTTGGAAAAGACCGGGAAAACGTAAATCATAACAAATCGTTAAACCTAATTTACCCACAGGTGTATCCACTACAGTCAAGCGTTCACCACGTTGATAAATGGCTGATTCATTATATTCGCCTTGTTCATCATCAATATTCACATCAAACATATGAATTTTGTCATAACGAGCGCGGATCACCCCTTCATCATCAAAAACTAAACTACTACTGGTGATCTGCTCAGGAGAATCTCGGCTAATCAATGGCATTGAACCCACTAAGATCCACACCTTATAGCGCTGCGCCATATTAGCAATCGCATCTTGTAATGGCCCTTTCCCCTGAATTTCAGCATGTTTATGATAATCTTTTGCGCTGGAGAAAAGTAATGCATTTTCAGGCGTTAATACAAGCTTGACTGAATCGGGGAGTTGCTTAATCTGTTGCTCTATTTGCGCCAGATTATTTTTTATATTTTTTCCGCTACAAAGCTGCAAAAGTGCGACATTAACTTTTTTCATAACGCCTGATCCTCCTTAAGTTGACGCAGTACTTCGTCAATCTTGGGTTGTTCTACCGTTCCGGTAACATGATAACGTATAACTGAAATCTTACTCCAAAGTGGCCCCAGTACTTTTGAAGCTGCAAATACAGCAGCACCAGCGATGGGGTTAATAGCAAATGCGGTAGCAACGCCTACTGTAGCTGATATTTCAGGAGTTACCACTACTTGTAAATCCATTTTACGCGCCAACAGATCCACTTGACCTTTTATAGCAATATCGGCAATAACACCATCTACAGCAACGCTTTTCGCGTTTAAAACACCTTGTTTAACCGTCAAATCACCTTTAATGGAATCATACTCAAAATTATCACTAAAAGTATCTCTAAAGTCGAATTGCAACTTACGTAACAGGGCATCAAAACTGACTAGACGTAATAATTTTCCCGCTTGCCCAACATCCACCTTTTCAATACGCCCTTTTCCAAGAGAAGCATTCACTTCACCATTGAGTGTTTTTAGATCAAAATTCCAAGGGGTATTGTGCCACTGCAGTGAGAAATCTGCCGTAAGTGGTGACTGAACAATCGGAATGATATAACCAAAGTAAGCCGCCATTTCATCGACTTCCGGTGCCGTTAGTTTACCTGCCAACTTAGTGATACTGTTGCCTAAACTATCTTCTGACCACACACCACTCACAGATAGCTCGCCACTGCTATTTTTAAGCTTACCTGCAGTTAACAATAATGCTCCGTCACGAGGCTGTATTGCACCTTCAATATTCCCTAGTAATAATCCATTCACCCAACACTCTTGGCAGGCGAAATTGATAGCAGGAATATCTTTAAGTGAAAATTGAACTGCTTTTTTGGCGTCAGGCACATTTGCCATTTTTAAGGATTTATTTTCTTCCGTTGGGCTAGTGCCATTAAAATAGAGATAGGTAATATTCACCTGCCAAGGTTGTGCCGTATTGGGTACAAATAAGTCACCTCGTAAATCACTCCCTGAGAAGGATAATTTTACACCATCATCAGCACGCATAATTTCTGTTTGTGGCGCAATCCATTGCTGACCAGCAAAATTAAGTTCAGGCAGACTAATATGAATATTGGTAGGGAAACGTATCGCGTTTTCAGAAGGGGCTAATGATGAAAAAGCCATTAACGTAGGTAGCCATTTATCGCCTTGCAATCCCTGCAAAGCAATAGTCAATCGTGATTGATCATTTAATTGAGGTAGTGTGAGCGAAGAAGAGACTAAATTACCTTGTAATAGACGTAATGGTTCACCTAACGCCCATTCACTATTTAATGACCACTGATCTTGTGCATCAGCACTAACGCTAAGTTTTTCACTATTCCCTTTTGCTGAAATCACAATGGGGGAAGCGTTTTTAAAATCATCGGTACTTGGCGCAGCTAACTGACTTTGTAGCGCATTCACTTGTCCGGTCAGATCCACTTGATAATTGACATCCGCTGTTTCTGGAATATTAACACTTACCGCGCCATGCCAAGGTAAAAAACCGCTTAATTTATGTTGTATATCATTAGGTAATCCCTTAATTTTCGCGATATCCCATTGTCCTTTTAGATCAACACCAACTTGATAAGCATCCCGTTGATCACCACCAGCAAAAGAAAATGTCAGAGGTTGACCAAACCAATTCGCGGTTAAAGTATCGCTCTCTAATTTATCATTATGGTAACGAAATTGTCCCGTAACACCTTCTAGGGTGGTATCCATAAAGGCTAATGTGACATCATTATTGTTTAAGTTTACCTGACCAGAAGCGACCACCTGCTCACCATCAAAAGGAATATCAAGATGCAAACTCCCGTTAATTTTTCCAGCCACTTTTAGTATTTCAAGTGTATGGCCAATCGTTGCCATTTGCGAAGCTAGAAAATACTCTTTTAAATCATCGCCCGTGGCTTCAATATCTGCATCAATAACAATTTTTTCTTTGTTATAGTCCTCAATAATCGCCGTCAAATTTTTAGCGGTGGCTTTACCAACCTGAACATTATCAGAGGACATCCATAAGCCGTTATTCTTAAAATTAAGATTAACATTAAGATCAAACAGTGCCGGCCATTCACTATCATATTTGAAGGTCGCCTGTTTTACTGGTGCATAGACTTGAAACCAACCATTATGTTGTTCAAAAGGGAAATCCCGCGGATCACCATGAAAAATAAACGTACCGTTTTTAACGTTTCCGGCAATAATCGCATCAGAGAGATATTGTGTTAAATCTTTACCGACATATTTTTCAGGTAAATAGCGCCATGTCTCACCGGCATCGGTCACATTCACTCCCGAAAGAATAGACAGTTGTTGATGCTCTCCTTGTTTTTGATAACGAAAATCACCAGCAACCCAAGCGGAGGTGGCTTTTATATCAATCCCTTGACTCCATAACGACAGAGAATCTCCCTGATGCTGCCAGTAAACCGTACCAGTGCCTTTTTCTATATTAAGTGGCACTTTAAAAAGCCCAGCAGTATCAATTTCACTGTTATTAAGTGCAAAGTTAAGCGCGCCTTGCTGTAATGTGCCTTTTAAATGACCATTAAAATGTGCCACAGAAGGGATTTCTTGCCAGCGTTTCCAAGCAACATTTTGCCAACTGATATCAATGGCACTACGTTTAAAATCATCGGGAGTTAAATCAAGAGCAAATGAGTCGACCATGCCAGAAAATTTACGATACTGCCATTGGCGCACGACATCAGGCGTTAAAAAAGAGAACAAAGGCAATAACGCAGATAACCGTTCTAATTCAATATTTTTAGCACGGATACGCCAAGCTTCATCTTGTTGTTTTTCTTTAGGTTGATAAAGTACCGCTAAATAACCATCTGGCCATTCATCACCATCCATCGTTATTTTTCGGGTATAAGGGATATCAGCAAGCCAGCCATTTTCTTGGCGTCTCATACGTAGAATTAAATCTTCTACCTTTAATACATGTGTGCGCCCTTCATTACGCCAATCCATTTCACCTTGATGGATTTGTAACTGGCTACCCGTGATCCGCCCATTGCTGATCTCTATCCAATTAGATAGGCTGGCTTTCGCTTCACCAAGGCCACTGTTACTTTTAACCCATTGGCTTAACCAAGGGGAAATATCAACCTCATCAGCGGTGACAAACACCTGTCCTTTATCGAGTGCCCCCTGCTTTTTCGTATAGAGATCAAGACGTACTTTTAGTCCACCATAGTGATTTATTGGAGTATCTAAAGTAACTTCCCCTTGCGCACGATGGCGGTTTTTCTGATTAAGCCACATTAATTCGGGAATATGGAGCGTGCTAGTATCTCCAGAAGGTGATAAAAACACGAAACGGCTATCAACCAATTTAAAGCGGTCAAATTGTTGTAAGAAAATGGAAGAGATATCATCGGGTTCAGTGAAGGTAATATCACCATTTTGCCCAGTAAAAATAGGCTTTTTATAATTTACAGCTAACTGTTCAAAGGTTAATTCACGAAAATAGAGTTGAAAATGAAGCAGTGAACGCCAAACATCAAAAGAGAAAGTGATCTGTTCAGCACTCACTTCAACACTGTTATTATCAATATACAGCCCGGTAATTTGGATATCAGGGCCAAAGTTTTGCCATTCCCCTTTCACCTGTGTCATGGTGACTGGGCTATTGAACTGTTTAGATAAATAGGTTTCAATTTCAGGGCGATAATTATCTAAACGAGGCAGAAAATAACGAAATCCACTTAATACTACGGCGAAAATAATCAGGCAAAAAAGGGTTATCAACAATAAAGATTTAGACAGCCGCTTCATTTAGTCTCCTTTCTGCCATCATATTTATTAGCAAGGCGAATCCATTACATCATCACCACATCAAACTGCTCCTGACTATAGAGTAGCTCAGTTTGCACTTTGACTTGCTTCCCAACAAAAATTTCCACTTCGGCTAAAGCATGTGATTCATCACCTTTTAGTGCTTCCACAACAGCGGGGGCGGCATAAACCAAAAAGCGATCTGCGTCTATGGTTTTATGAACACGAACAATTTCTCGTAATATTTCATAACATACCGTTTCAACTGATTTTACTGTACCACGGCCTTGGCAAGTAGGACAGTCATCACAAAGTACATGCTCGAGACTTTCACGGGTTCGTTTACGTGTCATCTCAACCAAACCTAATTGTGAAAAACCATTGATGGTCGTTTTCACGCGATCTTTGCTCAATGCTTGTTCTAAGGAAGCTAATACTCTACGGCGATGATCTTCATTACTCATATCAATAAAATCAATAATGATAATGCCGCCTAAATTACGTAATCTCAGTTGTCGCGCTATCGCTTGACTCGCCTCAACATTGGTATTAAAAATCGTCTCTTCTAAATTACGATGACCAACAAAAGCGCCCGTATTGATATCAATCGTTGTCATTGCTTCGGTTTGGTCGATAATCAGATAGCCTCCTGATTTTAACTCGACCTTTCGCTCTAACGCGCGCTGAATTTCACTTTCAACCCCGTAAAGATCGAAAATAGGTTGATTACCTTGGTGTAATTCAAGTTTAGCGGTTAATTCAGGAATATATTCACCAATAAACTCCTGTAATTGATGATAAGTTAATTTAGAGTCAACCCGAATGCTATCTAATTCAGCCCCTGCAAAATCACGTAGAATACGTTGTGCTAAAGCGAGCTCACCATAAATTTGAATGCGCGTTTTATTTCTTTTTTTACGCTCAATGATTTTATTCCATAGGCGCTTTAAAAAAGCAGCATCTTGTTTTATTTCATGTTCGCCGACACCTTCAGCGGCGGTGCGAATAATAAACCCGCCATTTTCATCACAATACTCTTCTACCAAGTGTTTTAAGCGCTCACGTTCTTCTTCACTTTCAATACGTTGTGAAACACCCACATGAGAAGCCCCCGGCATAAACACCAAGTAACGTGATGGTAATGTGATATCTGTTGTAAGACGTGCCCCTTTTGTACCTAGAGGATCTTTCACCACTTGTACAATCAAGTCCTGACCTTGATGTACAAGTTGCGCAATATCACGAACATTAAATTTTTTCTGCTCTTCACCCGCGATACATTCCGTGTGAGGCATAATATCAGAAGCATGTAAAAAAGCGGCTTTCTCAAGCCCAATGTCAATAAATGCAGCTTGCATCCCAGGTAATACACGACTTACCCGACCTTTGTAGATGTTTCCGACAAGACCTCGTTTGGCTTCTCTTTCAACGTGGATCTCTTGTAGTATGCCCCCGCTGATATAGGCCACTCGGGTTTCAGAGGGAGTCACATTCACTAATAGCTCTGCTGTCATGAAATCTCCTTATCATTCGCTAGAGACAAAAATTGAGCTATCAATGCTTCGGTTTCAACAAGCGGTAAGCCGACAACAGCATGATAGCTACCCTCAATCCGTTGTACAAAACGGCCTCCTTTTCCCTGAATACCGTAAGCGCCAGCTTTATCCATTGGCTCTCCCGTTTCAATATACGCACTAATTTCACTTTCTGTCATCTTTCTAAAAGTCACATCCGTGACAACTAATTGGCTTATTGTTCGGGTTTTATCTGAAATAGCAATCGCCGTCATCACTTGGTGGGTTGCACCTGAAAGATTACTTAGCATTTGTGCTGCATGTGCTTTATCTCGAGGTTTTTCCAGAATACGACCTGCTTGAACTACGATAGTATCAGAGCCTAATACCGGATAGTCATTTGTCGCTTGACGTACCCCCTCTTGAGATTTCTCTCTCGCCAAACGGATAACATAATCTTCTGGTGCTTCACCTTGTTGCCAAATTTCATCAATTGCCGGTGTAATGGTGCTAAATTGAACATCCAACAGTGACAGAAGCTCTCGCCTTCTGGGGGAACTCGATGCAAGGTAAAGAGTGATCACAATAATATCCTCATGACGGTGACACAAAAATACCGTCATGATCCAGAGAGGTTAATGAACTGAAAACTGGTGACGGACTTTGCGAAGCAAAAAATAAAGCCATGGCCAAAGAATACCACTGACTGGACTATTCCAGAATACTTGTGGGTGAAAAGTCACGGGAGAAAGCAAAAATTCTGCCCAAAATACAGTAAGATCAACCACACCAATCGCTAACATTACCACTAATGCCTGTTGCCATAACGCTAAGTTACAAAATAATTGATATTTAAAGGCAATAACATAACTTACTAGGGTATAAGCCAACGCATTTACGCCTAATGTTGTCCCTTGCACTAAATCCATGCTCATCCCAAGAACAAATGCTGTTCCAACGCTAATACGATGAGGTAATGACGTTATCCAATAAATCAGAAACAACACCGGCCAAATAGGGCGATAAACTTCTAGTTGCTCAGGCCAAGGCATAATTTGTAACACCAAAGCTATTAGAAACGAGAGCCAAATAATCCAACGCCCACGGCTACGATAAGGATTGATTGTCACTATCTACCTCGATTCGTATTAGGTTGAGGTTTATTGTTTTCCGTTGGTGGTACTGGTGCTATATCACTTGGGGTGGCGCTATTTTCCGTTGGCTCTTGTGACATAGAACGAGGCAGTGGTGGCCCTGCTTGTTCATAGTTAGGCAGTACCTGTGGCATTAATTGCATCAAACGTTCATTGGCAGCACGGTAAACCTCTGAAGGTAACGGTGGCGCTTGTTTCTTCTCTGAGGCGTTCCATAATAGCAACAGATAACGTAAACGTTGTAATTCAGCAGAAGGTCGCACATTAATCACCGAATAAGCACGTTGATTATCGACTTTTACCGAAGAAACAACCCCAACAGGATAACCTTCAGGAAAGCGTCCCCCTAATCCTGAGGTGACTAACACATCCCCTACACGAATATCGATATTCGCAGGTAGTGCTTCTAACAGTAGATCATCCGCACACCCAGCCCCTGAGGCAATAACGCGAATATCATTACGTAATACTTGTACCGGTAATGCATGAGAGGTATCACAAATTAACAGTACTCGGCTGGTTAACTCACTTACGGCAATAACTTGTCCAACAACGCCTTTATCACTAATAACAGGCTGACCTTCATACACCCCATCATTAGTGCCTTTGTCTATCACCACTTGATCTCGATAAGGCGTACTATTACCAGACAACACTTGTGTTACCGTCATTTGCTCATTTTGACGTAAAGGTGAACCAAGTAATTCTCGTAAGCGGGCATTTTCTTGTTTAAATTGTTCCAGTAGCTGACTTTCACCACTGCGAACAAGAAGCTCTTTTCTTAGCGCTTGATTTTCAAATTGTAAACGTTCGCGAGTTGCAAAGGTTTCAGAGAGTTGATCAAGGAAACGACGAGGCCCATTTGCAAGAAAATAGAAAGGACTCACAGCAGTATCCAAATACTGACGGACTTTTGAAAAAGCACCTATGCGATTATCAGCAATTAACAACGATATCGCGATAATCACAGCGATTATTAATCTTAGTTGCAGGGAAGGCCCCCGACTAAAAATAGGCTTCATAAACTCTAAGATCACTCACACGGAGAAGTAAAAGAACAGGTGTTAATATTGTTATATTGTGATTAAGGGGGAATCCTTTCTCCCTTACTCGCACAATAATATTAATCTTCGCTAAATAGATCGCCACCGTGCATATCGATCATTTCTAATGCTTTACCACCACCACGAGCCACACAGGTAAGCGGATCTTCAGCCACAATAACAGGAATACCTGTTTCTTCCATTAATAAACGGTCTAGGTTACGTAACAGTGCCCCACCACCCGTTAAGACCATACCTCGTTCTGAAATATCAGAAGCAAGCTCTGGCGGACACTGTTCTAAGGCAACCATCACAGCACTTACAATTCCTGTTAATGGCTCTTGTAAGGCTTCGAGGATCTCATTGGAATTTAAAGTAAAGCTACGTGGTACCCCTTCCGCTAAATTACGTCCACGTACTTCAATCTCATTTAATTCATCTGAAGGATAAGCCGAGCCAATATCATGCTTAATACGCTCAGCGGTTGCTTCACCGATCAACGAACCGTAGTTACGACGTACATAGTTAATGATAGCTTCATCAAAACGGTCTCCCCCAATACGTACAGAAGAGGAATAAACCACACCATTTAATGAAATAACCGCAACTTCTGTAGTCCCACCACCAATATCAACGACCATTGAACCCGTCGCTTCAGATACTGGTAAACCTGCACCAATTGCAGCAGACATAGGTTCTTCAATTAAAAAGACCTCACGAGCACCCGCACTAAGTGCCGACTCGCGGATAGCCCTACGCTCAACTTGTGTCGCACCAACAGGTACACACACTAATACACGAGGGCTTGGACGCATAAAGCTGTTGTTATGAACCTGTTTTATGAAGTGTTGAAGCATTTTTTCGGTTACATAAAAATCAGCGATAACACCGTCTTTCATTGGACGAATAGCTGCGATATTTCCAGGTGTACGCCCTAGCATCTGTTTGGCTTCATGCCCGACGGCTGCAACACTTTTTGATGTACCTGCGCGATCTTGGCGGATCGCAACTACAGAAGGTTCATCGAGAACAATACCTTGTCCTTTGACATAAATCAGGGTATTGGCGGTACCCAAGTCAATAGACAGATCGTTGGAAAACATGCCACGAAATTTTTTAAACATACGAAAGGATAATCCTGCAAGCCGGGACGGAAAAATCCGTCTACTCTACCAACCACAATAAGCAGCGACAAGGCGCGATCCGCTACTTAGTTAAAAGTGGACACGTGAATAATCATAAAGGCACAATATTCTACGTTACTTTTCCCAATTGGAGCAGAAAAAAACTGCATAAAAATGGGCTAATTAAAACGATTAACGCATAAATTCGATCCTACGTAAGATTTATTTGACTTAATCACAATACAAATCACATAGATATCGACAAAGAAAAATCTTACTTGGTTGCCACACTGTGACACAAAAGTAAGGGTTCAAGTTCAAATAAAATTTATTCATTTAATTATTCACATCAGCAATATCTATTTTCGATAGCATTTACCCCATCATTTGATGAAGATAGCGATCATCATACTCATCTTGATGGTGGCCAAAACAACCTATTAGCTTAATTTCAATAAACGAAGATAAATGTTATTTTTGGCCCAATCGTAAAATATTTTAAGTATCAACTCACAACAAAAATGTAAAACTCAGAATAATCTCTGCTTAAATGAACATAGAACCCATCGTTTATACACTAAAAAGCGTTAATTTGTCTCATTATTACACGAGATATTGTGCACAATCACAACGCTTGCTAAAAAATCACCTATCATGACAGAAACGGATAGCAATAAGAGGTCATCATGAAAGCATTATTAGTCGAACAACACAGCGATAAACTTAGCGCCGGCGTCCAACATATCGATGAATCACAACTTCCTATTCATGAGGTCATTGTTGATGTCCACTACTCGACACTAAACTACAAAGATGGCTTAGCCATAACAGGTAAAGGAAAAATTCTACGCCAATTTCCGATGGTCCCCGGTATCGATTTTTCAGGGGTGGTTCACCATACAGAAGATCCCCGTTTTCATATTGGACAACATGTGTTACTAACCGGTTGGGGTGTAGGTGAAAACCACTGGGGCGGTTTAGCACAAAAAGCGGGCGTTAAAGGTGATTGGTTAACGGCGCTGCCTGAAGGACTGTCGTTAAAAAATGCCATGATCATTGGTACAGCTGGTTTTACTGCCATGCTTTGTGTGATGGCGTTAGAACAAGGTGGCATAACACCCGATAGTGGTGAGATTTTGGTTACAGGTGCCAGCGGTGGTGTCGGTAGCACCGCAATTAGTTTATTAACCGCACTTGGCTATCAGGTTACCGCTCTCAGTGGCAGAGCCAGCAATCACGATTATTTACGTAAACTAGGTGCCGAGCATATTATCACCCGTGAAGCATTTGAGGCTGCGGGTAAAGCGTTAGATAAACAGCGTTGGGCAGGCGCTATTGATACCGTAGGTGGACAAATCCTTGCCAATATCTTGTCACAAACACATTACAATGGCACCGTTGCCGCCTGTGGATTAGCAGGAGGATATACGTTACCTACTACAGTCATGCCATTTATTTTACGCAATGTTCGTCTGCAAGGTATCGATTCCGTCTATTATCCAGCAGAAAAACGCGCTCAAGTATGGCAACGTTTACTACAGCTATTGCCTGATACATTTTATCAGCAAACAGTAACCGAAATTACACTCGATGAGGTGCCACGCTATGCTCAGATGATAATGGATAATCAAGTAACAGGTAGAACCTTAGTTAAGTTGTAATTATTTATCATAATTTTGAGCTAATTTCTGGCATTAAACAGATTAATTTAATGCCAGATTATTGCGTTTTTAATATTAAGTCTGGTTAGTAATGTGATCTAGATCACATTTATAACATATATTATCGATCTAGCTCAAAGAAGCGTAGATTTCCTGTCACATCAATAAATAACGTCATGTTATGATTATTTTTTAAACTTCTGTTTATTTTACTTTCTTGGTTTTACAATCTTGTAAAAACTTTTAACTTTTCATCAAAATAATCCCATCTTTCCCTGATTAGACCAGTATTTTGCTGTTATCTTCTGTGAAATGTCTATAATGTCGGACTTTGTGATTTGTATCGTAACATTCGATACAATAAAAGATGACAAAACGAAAAGCACAGGTTATTTTGTCATTTCGTTGACGAATTGACGGAGATAGAAGCATAATGTCGGAAAATTTTCATATTTTGCTCCTGAATGGTCCGAACTTAAACCTGCTTGGCACTAGAGAGCCGGAAACTTACGGACACCTAACTCTGAATGATATTGTTCAAAGTTTGTCAGCGGATGCTCAAGCATTAAATGTGAAACTGACTCATTTTCAATCAAATGCTGAACATGAGCTAATAAATAAAATTCATGCGGCGCGGGGAAATGTTGATTATATTCTTATCAACCCTGCAGCATTTACGCACACCAGTGTTGCACTGCGTGATGCATTATTAGGGGTGAATATTCCATTTATTGAAATTCACCTATCCAATGTCTACAGTCGGGAACCTTTCCGTCACCACTCTTATCTTTCTGATATCGCAACTGGCGTAATCTGTGGATTAGGTGCTGAAGGGTATCGATTTGCTTTACAGGCAGCGGTCAACCGCTTGTCTTAATAAAAAACATCAAAAGAGTACGGAATCAACTCATGGATATTCGTAAAATTAAAAAACTGATCGAGCTAGTCGAAGAGTCTGGCATTTCTGAACTGGAAATTTCTGAAGGTGAAGAGTCAGTACGCATCAGTCGCAACTCTGGCGTTCAGGGTCAAATGGCTCCTCAGCAATATTTTGCGGCACCAGCAGCACCTCAACCTGCATTAGCAGCTGCTGTTGCACCTGTAGCACCAGAAACACCAGCGGCTACAGCAACGCAAGAAATTAGCGGCCATGTTGTTCGCTCACCAATGGTAGGTACCTTCTATCGTTCACCAAGCCCAGAAGCAAAAGTCTTTGTTGAAGTGGGTCAGCAAGTCAATGTTGGCGATACACTGTGTATCGTTGAAGCAATGAAAATGATGAACCAAATCGAATCTGATAAAGCGGGCGTTGTTAAATCTATCCTTTGCCAAGATGGCGATACTATTGAGTTTGACGATCCACTCTTTGTCATCGAATAACGAGGCAGGCCCATGCTAGAAAAAATCCTCATTGCCAACCGTGGTGAAATTGCACTGCGTATCCTAAGAGCTTGTAAGGAACTTGGGATCAAAGCAGTCGCCGTTCACTCCACGGCAGACCGTGATTTAAAACACGTTCTGCTGGCAGACGAGACTATCTGTATTGGTCCCGCTGCTTCAGCAAAAAGTTACTTAAATATTCCGGCAATTATTGCCGCGGCAGAGATAAGTGGCGCGCAAGCCATTCACCCAGGATATGGCTTCCTGTCTGAAAATGCCGATTTTGCCGAACAAGTTGAACGCTCAGGCTTTATTTTTATTGGCCCTAAAGCGGAAACCATTCGCCTAATGGGTGATAAAGTTTCCGCTATTGAAGCGATGAAAAAAGCCGGTGTTCCTTGTGTACCAGGCTCAGATGGCCCATTAGGTAACGATACAGCCAAAAATATCGAAATCGCCAAACGCATTGGTTACCCTGTTATCATCAAAGCATCAGGTGGTGGCGGTGGTCGCGGTATGCGTGTTGTTCGCTCAGAAAAAGACTTAGCGCAAGCAATCTCCATGACCCGTGCGGAAGCCAAAGCGGCATTTAGCAACGATATGGTCTATATGGAAAAATACCTTGAAAATCCACGCCACGTCGAAATTCAGGTGATGGCCGATGGACAAGGTAATGCTATCTATTTAGCTGAACGTGACTGCTCAATGCAACGTCGCCACCAAAAAGTGGTTGAAGAAGCACCAGCACCGGGTATTACCCCTGAGATCCGTAAAAATATCGGTGAACGCTGTGCAAATGCCTGTATTGAAATTGGCTACCGCGGTGCGGGTACGTTTGAATTCCTCTATGAAAATGGCGAATTCTACTTTATCGAAATGAATACCCGTATTCAGGTTGAGCACCCTGTTACTGAGATGATCACCGGTGTTGACCTTATCAAAGAGCAACTGCGTATTGCATCAGGCTTACCATTATCGGTCACGCAAGATCAAATTCACGTTCATGGACATGCTATTGAGTGCCGTATCAACGCAGAAGATCCAAAAACCTTCTTGCCAAGCCCGGGAACCATCACTCGTTTCCACTCACCAGGCGGATTTGGTGTACGTTGGGAATCACATATTTACGCAGGTTACACCGTTCCACCACACTATGATTCAATGATTGGTAAATTGATCACTTACGGTGAAACACGTGAAATTGCGATTTCTCGTATGAAAAATGCGTTGGCAGAACTTATTATTGACGGCATTAAAACCAATATTGAGCTACACCAATTCATTATGAATGATGAGCAATTCCAAAAAGGTGGTACTAATATTCACTACCTAGAAAAACGCCTAGGTTTAACTGAAAATTAATCTTTTTAGCTTATCAGTAAAAGGCATAGTTTATCGACTATGCCTTTTTTATTCGACTAAATAGTCTATTAAATAACCCAAATAAGTTCCTGCAGCACACTTAACCGCCAATCAATTCCTCATCATTTGATGCCACCAATAAGTTTATGATCAATTTTCACTGAATCACCTCTCACTTTCCCGTACAATCCTTCCCATTCGTTTTAATCCTATAAAGATTGGGAGAACAGATGGACAAGCGTTTTGTTCAGGCCCACAAAGAAGCCCTCTTGGCCTTAGTGCTTACTTTTATCTACTTATTGGGTTGGTTACTTACTGCCTATTTACCCGATAATAGTGTGGGACTAACTGGCCTACCGGTTTGGTTTGAGCTTTCATGCCTATTTTTGCCTGTGCTATTTTTTTTACTGTGTTATCTGATGGTACGCTATTTTTTCAAAGATATGCCGTTAGGAGATGAGCATGACAATGCAAACTGAGGTTATCGTGCCACTGGTTGGCTATCTCTTATTGGTCTTCCTATTATCCGCATACGCATATCGTAAACGTGAAAAAGGGCAATTTCTTAACGAGTATTTTCTTGGTAACCGCTCTATGGGTGGATTTGTCCTTGCAATGACCATCACGGCAACCTATGTCAGTGCTAGCTCTTTTATTGGGGGACCAGGCGCGGCTTACAAATACGGCATTGGTTGGGTACTTCTTTCGATGATCCAGCTCCCCGCGATTTGGCTCTCCCTCGGGGTACTAGGTAAAAAATTTGCTATTTTGGCGCGTCGTTATAACGCCGTCACCCTAAATGATATGCTCTATGCTCGCTACCAAAGTCGCTTTTTAGTCTGGTTTGCCAGCTTAAGTCTACTGGTAGCTTTTGTCGGTGCCATGACCGTACAATTTATTGGTGGTGCTCGCTTATTAGAAACCGCGGCGGGTATTCCCTATGAATTTGGTTTGCTGATATTTGGTATCTCAATCGCATTATATACAGCGATAGGTGGATTTAGAGCTAGTGTATTAAATGATGCCTTACAAGGCCTTGTGATGTTATTGGGCACCTTTATTTTGCTTTTTGCCATTATCTACAAGGCGGGTGGCTTAGATATTGCAATACAAAAACTAAATGCTATCGATCCTGCCCTTACCTCTCCTCATGGTGCTGACGGCATTTTAACTGGCCCCTTTATGGCGTCATTTTGGGTATTGGTCTGTTTTGGGGTTATCGGCCTTCCCCATACTGCAGTGCGCTGTATCTCTTATAAAGACAGCAAAGCCATGCACAGAGGGATCATCATCGGCACCATCGTGATGGCGTTATTAATGTTTGGTATGCACTTTGCGGGCGCATTAGGTCGGGCAATCATTCCTGATCTCACCGTGCCAGATCAAGTTATTCCAACCTTAATGGTTGATGTATTACCGCCTTTTGCTGCCGGTATATTTTTAGCGGCACCGATGGCAGCCATCATGTCAACGATTAACGCACAACTGCTACAATCATCAGCGACATTGGTCAAAGATCTCTATCTCAATCTCGCGCCTCATGCCATAAACAATGAAAAACGCATTGCGCGTTTATCTAGCCTATCTACTTTGATTTTAGGGATCTTATTGCTATTTGCTGCATGGAACCCGCCATCAATGATAATTTGGCTCAATTTACTTGCCTTTGGTGGACTACAAGCGGTTTTCTTATGGCCTCTAGTACTTGGCCTTTACTGGAACAAAGCAAACCGTTATGGCGCGATTGCGGGCATGATAACCGGTGCCACACTCTATGCTACACTGGCAACATTTAATATCCAGATTGCTGGATTTCATCCTATTATTCCTGCGCTGTTATTGAGCTTAGTGGCCTTTCTTGTCGCAAATAAGTTTGGAGAACAAACCTTGCCTCAATCTGCTCCATTACAGTGAACTTGTTTTTAAAAGAGATTAATTATGCCTTGGATACAATTAAGACTAAATGCCACCTCAGAAAACGCCGAAGCCATTGGTGATGAGTTGGTTGAAAGTGGCGCGGTATCAGTAACCTTTCAAGATAGCCACGATACCCCTATTTTTGAGCCATTACCGGGAGAAACTCGCCTCTGGGGTGATACCGATGTTATTGGCTTATATGATGCAGAAACCGATATGAGTATCATCGTGGCTATGTTAGAAAACACGGCGGTGCTGGGTAAAGGATTTGTACATAAAATCGAACAGTTAGAAGATAAAGATTGGGAGCGCGAATGGATGGATAACTTCCACCCTATTCGCTTTGGCGAACGTTTATGGATTTGCCCAAGCTGGCGTGAAGTTCCTGATCCTAACGCGGTAAATGTCATGCTCGATCCAGGTCTGGCATTTGGTACTGGTACTCACCCAACCACCTCTTTATGTCTACAATGGCTCGATGGTTTAGATCTCGCAGGTAAAACCGTTATCGACTTTGGTTGTGGCTCTGGTATTTTAGCCATTGCAGCATTAAAACTGGGGGCTGCGAAAGCGATAGGTATCGATATCGACCCACAAGCTATCCAAGCAAGTCGCGACAATGCACAACGTAACGGTGTCGCTAATGCACTGACGCTATACCTTGCTAAAGACCAACCAGACAATCTCAGTGCCGATGTAGTGGTAGCAAATATCTTAGCTGGTCCATTACGTGAATTAGCTCCTATTATCAGCACACTGCCACGTCAAGGGGGTCATTTAGGTCTTTCCGGTGTTCTTGCCACACAAGCTGACAGTGTTGCACAAGCTTATCAAGAACAATTTACTTTAGATCCTGTGGCTGAAAAAGAAGAATGGTGTCGTATTACCGGAGTGAAAAAATAACACAGGTTAAATATTAAACAATTTGCGATAATATTAAACAGTTAAAGTTTCACTTAATGATTATTTATCAGGCATTAATCACAATTTTGCCTGATAAATATCACCTTGTTGCTTGAGTTTGTTACTTCTCTATATTTAAATTTAAAATTTTAGAAAAACAGTAAGATGTTGTTTTTATTGACTAAATAATCTATTTATAAAAAATCAAGTATAAAAAAGTAACTTTTTTTCGCGATTTGGTTAAACTTTGTCCTTTCATATCTGGTAAAAAATGCGTAATATACGCGCCCTTGCAGTCACAGTTTGGCCCTCTTTTCATCTATGCGAATCGGACAGTATCAGTTAAAAAATTGCCTCATTGCAGCTCCAATGGCTGGCGTTACAGACCGACCTTTTCGGTCACTTTGCTATGACATGGGTGCGGGGATGACAGTTTCTGAAATGCTTTCTTCTAATCCTCAGGTTTGGAAGACAGACAAGTCTCGGTTACGGATGGTACATAGCGATGAATTGGGGATCCGCTCCGTACAAATTGCGGGAAGTGACCCTGTTGATATGGCTACAGCTGCGAAAATAAACGTAGAAAGTGGCGCTCAGATTATCGACATTAATATGGGTTGTCCGGCAAAAAAGGTGAATAAAAAGTTAGCAGGCTCGGCATTGCTGCGTTATCCGGATTTAGTCGCAGAGATCCTTTCTGCGGTAGTCAATGCGGTTGATGTACCTGTTACACTCAAGATCCGTACAGGATGGTCACCTGATGAACGAAACTGTGTAGAGATTGCCAAATTGGCTGAAGATTGTGGTATTGCGGCTCTCACCATTCATGGACGTACGCGCGAGTGTTTGTTCAAAGGTGAAGCTGAATACGACAGTATTCGGACAGTTAAGCAGAGTGTCTCTATTCCCATTATTGCGAATGGAGACATAACTGACCCGCTAAAAGCCAGAGCAGTGCTTGACTACACTGGAGCCGATGCTTTAATGATCGGTCGCGCTGCTCAGGGAAGACCCTGGATCTTTCGGGAAATCCAGCACTATCTGGACACAGGTGAACTGTTGCCTCCTTTGCCGATTGCAAAGGTGCAACAAATAATGCAAAAGCATGTGCGTGAATTGCACGACTTTTACGGTCAAGGCAAAGGAACTCGCATTGCACGCAAGCATGTCTCTTGGTATCTCAAGGAACATGCCCCTGATGACCAGTTTCGGCGCTCCTTCAACGCCATAGAGGATGCCAGCGAACAGCTGGAGGCGTTGGAAGCATATTTCGAAAATTTTTTGCGTAAATAAATAAAAGAGCTGACAGAACTATGTTCGAACAACGCGTAAATTCAGACGTACTAACCGTTGCCACTGTAAATTCACAAGATCAGGTAACCCAAAAACCTTTACGTGACTCAGTTAAACAAGCACTGAAGAACTATTTTGCTCAATTAAACGGTCAAGATGTTAATGACTTATATGAGCTGGTATTGGCTGAAGTTGAACAGCCATTGTTGGACATGGTGATGCAATACACCCGTGGTAACCAAACACGTGCTGCGCAAATGATGGGCATTAACCGTGGCACACTGCGTAAGAAACTGAAAAAATACGGCATGAATTAATAGAAGTCGAATAACACATTGAATTAAAAAGCCCTTTCCATTATTTGTTAAGGGCTTTTTTGTTATTATTACCCCACCGTGTACCCCACATTAAAGCTCACAGCATCTATTAACAATAATTAGCTCCAGTACATACATATAAGTATTTAGTTATAAAAGGCATGATCAAAATGGTGATACCTGTTTTGCCAGACTGATTTATTAATGTGAAGAGGGAAAGATAGGTAAACTACAAAATTTTCGTAGTTTAAATTATGTACAAATAAACTTTATTATCCTGAGATTTGTTCCCTACCCCCCCTATAAATCTTTTTGAAGCCCTCAACTGTGCACCCTATGCACCATCAACTTAATCCATTGATATTAAATAATAAATTAGGGTGAGCACGGTGTGCACCAACTGTGCATACTGTGCACCTTTTTGCTGATAATTTACTCATTTGGCAATTACACTAGGTGAGACAACTCCTTGATATTAAGGCGTCCTAATCGAGGTAAGTACGTTTAACGTTCCAACCTATTGATAATTTCACAAATATGTTTTTTCTTAATGCCTTGGGGACATATTTGTCCTCTGGAATATCAAAGCAACAATAAATGCTTTGGCTCAGGTTTAAGCTGTGGTGTGACTGTAAAGGCATGGCGATTTTCACCATACCTATACTGTGGTGATTTCCACCATGGTTGATGACGAAAATTTGCAACTAACAAAGTCAGCTACACCCCATCAAATGAGGCTAAACGTTCTTTTTGCTCCCCCGTTAAGTTGAAAGCAAAGTCTTCATGCTCAATTTGCCATGTACCAAAGCTCATAAGGAAAGCAATAGCAGGGTCAATTTTGTTGGCTGATTTCTTTTTATTGGGCTTGATATTCGCGTTTGCGTCCGTTTCCATGACGACATTAGCCATCGCCCACGCAAGCACCGGATCGCCATTGTGACGAATGATTTTACGATTAACAAATACCTCGGCTGATTTCGCCACAGGGCTAAACTTCATGTAAGTTTGAGGGAATGGCTCAACATCTAACCCCGCACCTTGTAGCTGTGTCCTTAAATGGGTAGCGTTCCATGTATCAAATCCTGTCAATTTGATATTAAATTGTTGGCTGTCTCTAAGCACATCATCACGAATGCGATCATAATCAATACAATCACCAGGAGTGGTTCGGAGCCAACCTGATTTAACCCATTGACGGTAAATCGCCCTGTTCTTATTGGCGGGGTTCTGTAACTGCGCTTCGGGGATATAGTGGCGAGTCAATAACAACAATTCATTATCAACGGGAAAGGTATAGCAGACACTGGTAATATCCCCCGTAGAAGATAAATCCATTCCTGCATAACACGCTAAGCCTTTAAGGTCAGTCTCGGTATAGTCCATTTCACACGCTAACCATGCGCCCTCACCCATCCAAGGCGTTTCCCCCTGACACCAGATATTAAAACGCTTAGTTAACATTTCTGTCCATTGTGAGGGAATGCCTCGCGCCTTTTGTATCGTGTCATACAAAGCATCACCATCAACCGACACATTAAGATTGGGGTTCGCCTTTATCCACAGGCGTTCATCGTCAATTTCTTTTTCGTCATCAAGTTCATAAATCAAAGCAAATAACGATTCATTTTGTTCTTCACCGGCGAGGATTTGACAACAATAATCATAATGTTGTTTACATGCTGAAATGACATTGCTGCCTGACGTTGTGATCGCAAATAAAATGCCCTCAGGACGTGCCCCCATCCCTAACTCAAGAGCAGAATAAACCGCATTATCAGGGTGTAAGTGATATTCATCAACAATGGCTAAACTGGGGTTGGTTCCCTCAATCGTGGCGGCTTTAGCGGCAAGAGGTTTCAATAAGCTATTACGTTTCGGATTAATGACTTTATGTTGCTGTATGGCCACCCGTTTTTTAAGCGGTTTAGATAGCACACACATTTGACGGGCATCATCAAAAACAATACGCGCCTGATCTCGGCTTACTGCAGCGGTATAAATATCTTGCTGCCCGTTTTCCATCACCAAGAACCAATTAGCCAGTATTGCTGCAACGGTGGATTTTGCATTTTTGCGGGGAACCTGAATATAAGCACTGCGGTATTTTCTTCGCCCCGTTGAGATCACCTTGAAACCAAGGAGATTCGCAAAGGCAAATTGTTGCCACGGCTCAAGCTCTATCGGCTTACCTCGCAAGTGCCCTTTAACATGTGGGCAAACACGGGAGAACCCGATAAAACGCTCTACGACCTCATTATCAAAGGTATAAAGCGGATTATTTAAGTCATTATAGTAACGTTCAACCGCTTGCTTTAACCGCTGACAGGCGGGGATTTTACCTGTTTTGATGTCGCTTGCGTACTGCTCCCATGCGTTCATAGGCGATCTAATTCGTCCTCTTCCTCGGTTTCAATTGGATTTTTACGACGAGAAACGGGATCGAACCCCAGTAAGGAAGACATTTTAATCATGATTTTTTCAGCATCAGCCTTGGCACTCAATGAGGGATTACGGCTCTCACTGCCTTGACTATTGATAATGCTAAACCCTCGATTATCTAAGTCTTCAACCGCTTTACGGTACATCGCATAATTGACGCAATACAATTCTAAATTGTTCCAATCGGCTAACGTCAGATCGTCACGTTCTGCCAATATTTTGGCTTTTGTTTTCCACTCTTTCGTCGCTATCTCATTAATATAAACGGGGGGTTTAGGTGCTCTTGCCATAACTATTTCTATTTCCTAGTAAATTATTTTCAAAAAAATTACCGTGCGTAAAAATTCGAGGAGGGGGGCGGTTCCTGAGACGAGGGTGTTTGTCATTTTTGATCCCCCTACCCCCCTCTATATGCTTCTCTAACGATTTCGGAAACATTCCATTAGCTCCCTATCACGTTGAATATTGCGTCCTGCAATGGGCTTTGTAGGCGCTTTTAATTGTCGTTGTCTATACGATTCACTGTGCTTTAAGAGTCCTTTAACCAACTGATTTATTTCATTTTCACGCATTGCGGTTATACTCATCTCGCCAATCATTATGTCGTGCTGCTTTTGCCTCTAACTCTCGATACTCCCCATTTTTACGCTTTTGCTTAGTGAGTGGATCATGCTTAAAGGTTTTGGTGTTATGACAACTGTGACATAACGCTTGATGGTTAAAATCCACCCAAAACAACACATCACTATCGCCGTTAATAGGAATAATGTGGTCAACAATGGTTGCAGGGGTGTATATCCCTTTATTGAGGCAATGCACACATAACGGATTTAACTTGAGATACTGTAAACGGTACTTGCCCCACTGATTGCTATAACCTCGTTCGGTCCGTGTTCCTCGCTGGCTATCCTGTTGTCGTCTGGCTTCTCGTTTATGTTCATCACACCGTCCAGACTTCACCCGCTTATTACAGCCTTGATAACTACAACGCTTTAGGGGTTGCCATGGCATCTAGTACACTCCCACATCTCGATAGGTTGACCACAGAGAATGAATAGTCAGCGGAACTTCTTTTAATCCATCACTGCCTACCATCTCTCGGTTCTCATAAAGCAAACTGATATACATTAAACAGCCCACCTTGATCGCCGGAGTGAACGACAATCCATCATCAAATCGTTTACCGATATGTTGTTGGCACACTTCTAATGCGGCATCAATATAAATAGCTAATATGGCATCGTCATAATCATCATCAATACGGCAATGCAACTTCACTTCATCTAACGTGATTTCGGGCTTAGTCATTAAATACGCCTCCCTTACAAAGCAGTTCTAACAGGGTGTGTTTTGCATCAGGAATAACCGCCACAATGCCGAATTTATCGCCAACCGTATTTAACTTGTGATAAACGATACGGTGAGAAGTAGTGATATCTGTGCGATACCGTAACCAAATACGTATAGTTGCTTCACTCATAATCATCCCCGAAGCCATTAACTCACGACCACTAATAGCTTTTACCTCTGCAGCAACAGTCGCAATATCAACCCATCGAGTGGTTACTGAGCCAAAATCATCACGAATAATTTCCGATTTCTGTATGGTTATTTGATGTCTGAGCCTCCCTGCTTTCATTCATCCACCTTGTCAGACTCTTTTTTAACTTCAACGGTCTGTTTCCATGCCTGACTAAATTCATCCCCACCCTCACGCGGTGGCAATCCCTCACGCTCACGGGCTTCATTCGGACACATG
The DNA here is from genome assembly GCF_009915195.1 of Proteus sp. G2674. NCBI lineage: Bacteria > Pseudomonadati > Pseudomonadota > Gammaproteobacteria > Enterobacterales > Morganellaceae > Proteus > Proteus sp. G2674. The sequence goes on along the minus strand of NZ_JAABLS010000014.1, from coordinate 29,695 downwards.
ACTCCCGACTTAATCGCGGTTTCATAACTGCGAAAACGTTCGGTAGGATTAGCGCGGAGTAAATCTGCCGTATCAAATTCCACTTGATAACGAATATTCGGTGTGGGTGAAGTCAATAACAGCGCTGATTTAATTTGTTGCTCAAAGTTGGCTAACCATGGGCGCATAGTGATGGTCAGTAAGGCACGACTTGCCTCACTAAAGTTACTGTAGGTACTGTTGGAATATTCTTGTAAAAAGATGGGGCTAATGTTGAACATACGGGCAATATCTTCAATGGTAAAACGCCTTGAGGCTAACCACTCCGCATCTTGGTTACTCATGCCTAATTGTTCATATTCCATGCCCCCCTCAAGAATGGGGGTTTTCCCTGCATTACGAGCCCCTTTGTAGCGTTCTAGGGCTTCTAATGCCTTAGTTCCTTTGAGGCTATCGAGCCATTCACCCGATTTAATAATGCCAGATGCCATCATGCCGTCTTTCATGATACTCGCGCCGTGTCGTTGTTGAGCTAATCCTAAGCCCAATGTTTCACGGCAAATCGTGACGGGTGAGCGACCTAAAAAACCGTCATCAGTCGCATAACGTAAATGCAAGATTTCTTCTTGTAGATAGGTTTTCACTTTACCGCTATACGGTTCCGTCACGGTATAACTGTATCGGTGATCCCCTAGTCGATTAATTACCACCGCACTAGGAGGATAAGGATGTATTGATTTAGGCTGTCCATCTTTGCCCCACGCAATCACCGCATAGGCGTTACCATTGAGTAAACAATGACGCATTAACGTGCGCTTAAATTGAAAAGCGGTCTGACAGTCATTCGGGTTTTCATTGAGAAGATAATCAACAGGATGATCACTTAACCACTCTCTTGATTCTCGCCCCTTATCATTGTGTACCCGATACAGAAAACAGGGCATGGAGGCAATAGCTTCACTAATGACCGTCACCGCATTCATCACGGCAGGTAAGCCCTCCGCCGTTGATGAGCTAACGTGTTCCCCTGAGTTTGTGTTAGATATCCCCGCCAGAGAAAGAAACTCATCAATACTTAGACTGCGGGATTCGGAGGCTTTACGTTTGAATGGCCACATTATTCCACCTCAACCAATTGTAACCAGCGGTCAAAATCTTTTACCGCTTGCGGTTTACTGAGTGTTAAGGAGCGTTTGGCAATTTCTACGCTACTTGTTGGATAGGCTGGAATACTCGTAAGACTAATTTCTCTTAATTCAGCTTCTAAGACGGTGCGAACATACGGTTCTTGACCGATATCCCATTGATCTTTAATCGCTCTGAATCCAAAACTAACCCCCTCGATATCACCACGGTCAATCATAGTCAAAGCATCACGCCCTAGCTGGGTATCAGGTAATAACAATTCAAACCGTAAGCCAATACCATCATCACTAACTATTAACGTATTAGATGATGTACGCCCTAATAGGGAGGCATGATCATGCTCCCACAAGAAGCGAATATCAGGACTACTTTTTAAACATTCTGAAAAAGCTGATTTATCAAAGCGTTCGACAAACTCACCAAATAACAGTTGTGAGTTATCCATCCAACGAACAGCGTAGCCAGTAATTTTTTTCTCATTGATTGAGAAATCAGCCGTTCTTAATTCAATATCATTCATTGCATTACCCCATGATTCTCATGAAAACCATACTTTCTTTTCTCAATTTCATAGGCTTTGTGTGCATCATGAGGAGTGTCATAACAACCGATATGTTTTCTTCCTTGCGGTGATTGGATTTGCGCTTTCCACCGTTTCCCGTGACGAGTTACACCTGTGTAACCAGAAGTATTTGTATTTTTCAATTTCAGGTTTTTAATATTTTCTTGATGAGTAACTAATCGTAGGTTATTTATTCGATTGTCGGTTCTATCATGATTGATATGATCAACCTGCAAACCTACATCTATTACTCCGAAATGAAGCATCCAAACGATTCTATGTTGTTTATATTTTTTCCCATCAAGAGTTATTTCTAAGTAGCCACTAATATTTTTGGCTAAACTTACTTTTTGACCTGAAAATTTTTTATTGAATATCCGCCAACCTTTCAATGAAGAAAAATGACTCTGAGGTCTCACCTTCCATCGTAGCTCACCACTTTTCTCATCGTAATTAAGGCATTCATTAAGATACCTTTTTGTAATTAATTTCACTGTCTACCCCCTGACAAAAAAGAGCGCTCCTGAGATCACAGGAACGCCCCTTGAGTTATTTACCCGCGACTTTAACTTCCAACACTTTAATGGCGTTAGAATCCACCAGCCCACCGCCTAAATATTTATCGGTGTGAACTTTGATAAAGCTGGGTTCAGTAATGTTGTCAGGGCGAGTACGTGTACCCGTTTCATGATCCACAATGAAGTAACCGCGTTTAAAGTCACCTAATGCAATCACATCATCATCCATGTTTTCGAGATAATGAACCGGTAAGCCTAATAAGGTATCAGGATCGCCAGACTGTAAACGGTCACGCCAGATATAATCCCCATTGCCATTTTTCAGCTTCTGTACTTTAGCTGCAGTATTGGAATTCATCACCCAAACGGCATTTTTGCGATATTTCGCACGCAATTTAAATTTCAGGTCAATCAGGCTATCGGCTTCAATGCTGGCAACGTCAAGTTTTTCCAATGTACCGAACGCGCGCGCTTTATCGGCTTTGGCTTCACGAGGATAAGCTAAGAATCCTTTTGCTTTTTTCGTACCATCACCCGTCACAAGATCGGTTTCTTCGGTATCAACAAACGTGTCGCCAATTTCAGTGGTTAACCAGCTAAGAATATCCACATCACTAAAGTCAATAATTTCTTGCGTGGTTTTGGGATAGGCGTAGATAGGGAATAATTTGATGCTGACTTCTTCTAACTTCGGTGTGCCAGTTTCTGTGCGGGCTTGACCTTCTTCACCGTGATTGACCTTTGCCCCACCCACAGAAACCAGTTGTTTATATTCGTTGCTGTGAGTCGTTTTGATGGTACAAATTTTACGCATCACCGAATCATCGGTTAATTGCTGCATAATTTGCTTATTCAGTTCAGGAATAACGGTATAGCCACCATCAGCCGGAACCCCTGTCGATAAAGTGCGAGTTTCCCCTGTCAGGATATAATGACGTAATTCATCATTACTGACGGCTTTATCACCTAATACCTGTTTGCCTGCTTGACTGCGTTCTTCTTCTGCCATCGCTTCATAGCGGGTAATTTCAGTATTCAGAGACTCCGACTGACTACGCAATTCATCAAAGTTTTTCGCTTCATCGTCGGTGAGTGAGCGTTTTTCAGTTTCAGCTTTAGTGAGCAGTGAACGCATTTGCTCGGTGAGAGTTGCCTTTTGTTGGCGTAATTCGAGAAGTCTTTTCATGAAGTGGTTTCCGTAATCAATAAAATGTTAAGACGTGAAACCAACACAAAAAGAAGAAGACCGTTTAACTGGAGATGCCTGTCAGAAAAAGCAAGGATTAAACGGTCAAGTGGCGGCTCACGTCTGAGTGCCACTTATTAATATATACCTCAAAAAGCCAATAAAAAGCCTTAAAAATCATACAATAAACATAAGAAAGCATCAGAACAATTAATTTACAATTCTTTATGCTAATATTTTGATGTTGTGGTCTGAGGGCGTTCATTTTAACAATGGAGGTAGTATGAATTTCAATCAGCTTGCATATCCAGAATTAATTATTATTAATGGAGATGAGTACAAAGGTAGCCGAGAAAGCAGTACTGTACGAATCCCCTACACCGATGAACCCGATATTGGAATTGGTGATGTTATTACACAAAAATCAGGAAAAAGACTTATTGAATTAAAAGTATTAGATGCTTCATTCCTTGCTGGAGGATCATTGAATATAGGTACTCACCACCCACACATGTTAACTCTACAAGTTGAAAATATGACTGCCAGTGAGCATAAAACGAAAGATATTAATTCTGTCGTTAATATAGGTAATATTTCTGGAGATCAAATACAAGTTGGGAATAATAACACTCAAATTACAAATGTAACTATTCAGGAATTAGTTGAAAAGATTGCAAAATCTAATGATGTTGAGGCAAAAAGATCTCTCATTAAATTACTAGAAAATAGTACCGTTGCAAGTGTAATAGGGGCAGGTATTTCCGGGCTAATAAGTTTATTATAATATCTTACCTGAAGCCGAGCATATTTATTCTCTCGGCTCCTTATCAGATTTATTTATCACTCAACCATTCGGGTACATCATTCATTATTTTTCTAAACGCTTGCAGTTGTTCAATTAATACATCTAATTGTTCTTTATTCGTTGCTAAAATTTCCTCTGATAATGTGTGTCTTAAATTTCCGCCAGTATCTTGAAAGAAAAAAGAATGTCCGCTAACCAACTCACGATAATCAGTTGTATGTAAATCATCGAGTTGTGTAATGTTGTGATAATCATAATGTGCCTGTATATCTTCTCGCGTGATCGGCATATCTCCTCCTAATTTAATACAATATTACCTGCCAAAAGAAGCCTTTTTAAAATCTATATGCTTATTTTAACAGCAATATAAAAGGTGCACAGGGTGAACAGTTGGTGCACAGTTGAGAAATAACTATGCACCCTATTTTTATATTATAAATCAATCAAATATAAAGATTGGTGAACAGGGTGCACAGTTGAACATAAAACTTTATAACTAGGGGGCTAACTTTTTCTTAATTCAGGTACTGCAGGAAGCCACTCATTAGCTTCATCAGTTAAATCAACGTTATAGTAATAACCCCGTTTCGTTTTAAACTTTCGATAATCCTTTTTATACTCTTGCATCACCTTAGGTAATGAGTCCCCAAACTTGGTTAATGTTAACGGTCTATCAAACCCGTAGGCTTCCATAAATGATAAATAAGCATGGTAGAGATAGATCCTCGGCGCACGAGGATAAATATTCTTATTCCCCATCTTCATCCCTAACTCTTCGCCCAATGAAACCAAATAAGCACAAAAGCTATACAATGGATCTGAGTTACTTTTGACGGCTAAAGCTTCGCCTGAATCTCTCTGTTCTTGCAGTAATAATTTAGCCTTATCTTGGCAGGTAAATAATTTCAATAAATGGCGAATAATAACGGGTAACTCTTTGCTTATCTTCTCAGGTAACAAGGGATCTTTATCACTCTCTTTAACGGGAGTATTAAAAGAGAAAATAACCCGTCTACGTGCTATCCCTCCGTTACGTTCAGTAAAGCTCATTGGTTCGTTATTCGTCGCCAAAACAACCGCTTTAATAATAGTTGAGAATTGTTTCTCATACTTACCGTCAACCTCGATTAAATCACCGCCTGTAATGGCTTTAATACCCGCCCCTTCTCCAACGTATTTTACTTGGTCAGGTAAGGTAATGAGACTTTTACCCACAAATTGATAACGCCCTCTCGCCTCGTCTAACGCTTTCATATTGCCACTGGCGGTATTGTGTGCCCCTGCAAGTAAAGTCGCGATAGAGGTAAAAACACTTTTACCACTCCCTCCCTCACCCGTCACCTCGATAAATAATTGCCAATCATACCGATTAGCTAAAATCATAAATAAGCCCGCATTAATACGGTCCATCTTTTCTTCATCGTTGCCCGCCGAATGAGATAACCACTTATAAAAACTAGGGGCATGTTGTTTTAAATTCTCATTAGGTTCAGGCGCAGTGAATACGATCCCATTATGATTAAGTAACCAGTTTTCGGGTGCATGAGGCTTAAATTGTTGAGTTGATAAATCATACACGCCATTACTAAAACCAATTAACTCTCGCTTTTGCTCGCCTAAAACTGGAATTTGTAATTTCAACGCACCAATCGCATTTTTAACCCCCGTTGGGCTATAAGGTGTTTCATATTCATCAAAGATCGCTACCATTGCCCGTTGTAAATCACTATCAGATACTTTATTCCATACCCCATCGACATAGTGATAAACCATCTCGCTATCTGGAATAATAGCGAGTTTTCCGTAACGTTCTGCGAGTAATGCGCCTCGTTGACTAGCCGCCATTTGTGAGAGATTGGTGTTCGCCCCTTTTTTATCCGCATGAATAACGGTTACTGTGGCTAAATTATCCATTTGGTACATTCCCTCATTAAATGCCTGTTTAGCTTTCTTAATCCCAAATTGCTGACGGTAATCATCCCAATCGGCTTTATCTTCTGTCGGCGGTAAAGTTACCCAACCATTAACCATTTTAGCGGCTTTTTCTGCTGAAATTTTACCCACATTCGGCTGACCGATCTTAATATCATTATCCGCAACTATAATTATCTTTGCTTCGGGATAATGCTTTCTAGCCCATTCAGCAACAGGTAATAAATTCCCCTCATCAATCGCAGCCAACACCAAACCACTATGCAGTTGACTCACTGTTAAGGCGGTTGCGTATCCCTCGGCAATCAATACTGTCTCAGTCGTTTCTATTAATTCAGATAAGGGCATAAAACTGCCCTTTTTCTTTGTCCCTGATATCAGACGCTTTTCACCGTTAGGCTTGATAATTTGCGCCCCTGTGACCTCATTACCGCGCTGAATAATTAATAACATCGAACCATCAGCAAGTAATTTTACGGGGCAATCGTGCCCCTTTTGAGTCAGGTACGCTGATTTACCTACCGTCGTTTGAGCCACTAGCTTTTGTACCTTTTCTGCAATAGGTTGAGACTCTGATTTTGGAGCCTCCTTTCTGGCAGGTTCAGGTAAAGGTAATGACAAAGCTCGTGAGACTTCTTTAGCTGCCTCATAAATAGAGATACCTTTTACTTTGGCAATTAAATCTAATCCATCACCGTGATTAGGCTCATCACATTGGCGACAAAACCAATTGCCGTTATGGTGATCATCAATAAAGTGAAAACGGTCAGTTCCCCCACAGACAGGACAGGCACCATGTTTTCCCCGTTCCGGTACATCAACACCACAGGCAGGCAGGATACCGCTCCAGTGATTTACTGCATTACGCTTTACTTCACGGATCAACTCAATATTAGTCATTGCCTACCTCCGTATAAGGAAACCCCTCACGTTGATAGATTTTAAATTCCGCTTCATGCTCATTAAAACGCATCGCATCAATCAAACGAGGTAAATACATCAATGACTCACCGATACGCCGTAAATCATTTTTAGCTTGGCTTTCATGGTAATCTTTATTTGCACAAGCCCAAAAAGCACACTCTCCCATGACTCGTAATGTCGATAGCAACCCGTCACAAGTGTCAGAGGAAACACTTCTAAATTTTCGTAGTTCTGCTGTGCTCATGGAGTCCAAATCAGCCTTTACAAGGTAGTCATAGATATCAGACATTGTTTTCACTCCCCACTGCATGACTTAAAGCATCACGAACATTTTTTGTATAGTCGAGTGAGATGCTAATCATGTTAGCAACCTCTTGATTGTCCTCAGCTTCGAGCCATATCGTTAAGAGAGACTCTAACTTGCAAATATCCATAATCGGGCTATCGAGTAATAATGCTAATTCATTGTTTTTCATGCTGATACCCCGTTGTTATCACGTAATGATTGGCTAATTTGTTGGTTTAAATCACAAGCAATTGAAATCAAGTCTAATAACTCTTGAGAGCATTCATCCGATGCTTTTTCAAGAATGACGCTATATAGAGAGCTGGCTAAACCTGCTTTATATTTTGCTGTATCAATACAAATGGTATTAAGCATGATCTCCCTCCTGACGAATACGAGCAGAAAAGAGACAAGGTGAGTCGGGAAGTAAAGAACGAGCTTCTTTCTCGTTACTGGCTTCAACGGAAAAATATTTAGATTGCTGGCATGAGAAGAAACGCCATAGGAATTTAGGGTGAGTTTGGGTAGACTTATACATAGCCATAGTGTTACCTCGTATAACATTGTGGTTAAACGCCTCGATAGTGTTCCTAGCACTTCGGGGCGTTGCTATTTGGTGAATCGCACCAACACTTATAAAGTTACCTCTAAGTGAATCGCACTTCAACCCTTTTATTACATTTATTTTTGCGTATACTGAATCGCACCAACTATATGGAGATTCAGAAATGGCAACAAGTTCAATCAATAACAAATCACAACAACTAAATGCTCGTTTCCCGCATGATGTAGTAGCAGATTTGGAGAGGAATCTAGAAGATGGTGAAAGTAAGGCGCAATTTATAGTCACTGCTGTAAAAGCAGAAATTAAACGTAGACAACGTAAAGCCAAACAATCAACTGAGTGAACATCATTCACTAGGTTCAAATCCCACCCTCCAATGGAGGATTGGCAATATTTAACCAACCCGATATAATTAGGGTAGTTAGTAGCTTGCTCCAGTGAATGAAGTTGAATTAAGACAGCCTGCACGCTGTCTTTTTTCTTTTGCATTTCACTAAATGATGATCGCAAACTGGACGGATTTGTTGTTTGAGTAGTGTTCATTAGTTAGCCTCCAAACGCTGAACTAACCAACGTTGAGCTAACTCAGTTAATTGAGCCTTTCTCTGTACTGTGGGTGTATCAAGGTCAAGAAAAGTACAATTACGAGCCTCTAAGTAAGCCAGTAATTTTAATTGCTCTGTACTCATGTTATCCCTGACTTCTTTAGATTTAATACCTTTATTCTTAGCCCATTTAATCGGGTCAATTCCTAGCACTAGCTTGTTGATAAAGCGCGATTCATTGCTATATGCAAAACCTTTCTGGTTATCGCCAGTGCGCTCAATATAACCTTTCATCGCTTCTGCCATGCTTTTATGGTCTTCACATGCCGTAACACGGTTTTTACGCCAATTCTGTATAGCTGCCTTGTGTTCTTCTGGCGCAATTTTGCGTAATCGTTCTTCACACTCAATGAAATACTGACGGGCTAATTTTCCTTGTTCATTACGCTCAACCATAGATAGTTCTTTACCCATGTTGAGGCTGACAATGTAATCGTGTTCAATTTGCTGTCTAAATTTTGCGCTCCCCCGTTTTGGGGTGCTCAAATTTTCAACAATGATATAATCGACATTCTCCTCAAAGTCATATTGTTTAATTCGTCCTTTAATCCAACTTGTATAATCACGACCAACTTTCAAGAATGAATGTAATTTACGACTACTGACTGTTTGAATTTCTTTACCGTTAATATTGCCATTAATAACAGGAATTAAATTATCAAAAGTATTAGTCTCATGTTTTTCAGGGTGAGCGAATCCATCAGCAATTAAGCTGTTTTTTTCCAATTTCATATATTTCTACTCTTTTTATTTAATTAATAAGAGTTGTCGCGACAACACATTTAGCTTGAATGAAATAAGTTGCAAAAGCTCGCAAATTCGTATTTTGGTTAATTGCTTGCAATTGCGATTTACTTCTATTAGTTCACTTTACGGCTATATGGATTATTAATGTTTTCCACGGCTGGCGGGTTACGAACCCATAGCAATAAATCACTTAATAGCCACGCGCAAGAATTACGCCCTAATGCTTTACGCGTAGGGAAACGCCCTTCTTTTTCGAGTGTGTAAGCTGTTGTGCGTGAAATTGATGTGATGCGTCGGCGTTCTTTCTCGCGAACGAGGCGATCATACTGTTCGCCATACTCGGCAAGGATAGAACGGCGCAATTCTGGTGTTGGTGTTGAAAATTGATTTTTCATGAAACCCTCACTGTATTTGTGTTTTCGTGAGGGTATTCTGTCGATTTAAAAAATCATTAGCACTATAAGCAAAAAATAAATTATTTCTAAGGAATTTACATCAAAGTTATTTATTAGATATTTCGTGCTCAAATTTTTCTAAAGTTTTATAGTTAAGAAGAGACATAGCAAATGGTCTAATAGTTTGTGCTATATTTATAGAGTCGTATTCTCCATTAGGAAATAAAGATACAGCCAATACGCCATTTGTAATTTTATTTGACATTGCCTTTTCCCATAAAATTAAGTCAATCAATGGAAACATACGATAAGATAATATCTTATCTTTAACAACATACCAGCCATTTTTTATGGTATCATCGTCATCAGGTATATCTAATTCATTCCTCCATGTTTTTAGTAAATGACTCATTTCATATAAAATAACCTCGTCTGATTTCATTAAATCAATTTTACAAAAAACTCCATCAAAAATAACTGATAATTTATTAATTGCAGATATGCTTATATACATATCATTAAAATCTTCATCTACTTTATCTGATATACTTATTCCTATTTTTTCTTTTATGTCTCCAAACATAAATTTGGCATCTCTTATAGTCATTGGAGAAATAGATTTACCTTTGCTAAGATATAGTTTCCTATCAAAATCATTTTTTTTCCATAATGGAGTTACATTATCATTATAAATATATACACCTTTATTAATTTTTTTAGCAAAGAAAACATCATTTTCTTTATATTCCTCTGTAATCAATGCATTATACCTACAAGATAATTGATATATAATTTCATCATCTGGCATTATGTTATAACAATCATAATCAGATAAATTAAACCACTTAGGGAGGTCTTTTTTATTACTAATTTTCATTTTAACCTTGCCTTTAAAATAACCACATTTCTATTATTCTCTGCCAATAAATCTAATCGTTCATACCATTTATTAAATGTATCTAATTTCTCAGGTAAGTATTGGCTACGATTATAAATAGCCATTACTCCTGGCAAAGCATGACCTAGTAATTGCTCTACAATATGAGGGAGAATTCCCATGTCATTTAACTTTGTCGCAAATGTCCTCCTTAAATCATGTAATGTCCAAGGCTCAGAATGATTAAATCTTTCCCATAATTTACGACCGTATTGAGAAACTGCCTCAGATTTTTTTAATTCACCCAATAAATAACCTGTCTTTTTATTTATTGAATATAATTCTTTAATGAAATCTCTTATATAAATAGGTATTGGACGAATAATTTTCTCATTTGTTTTTGTATGTTCTTTAGGTACAGTCCAAATCCAATTATCAAAGTCCCATTCTTTCCACTCTGATAATCTAGCTTCATGTGAACGACACCCAAAAATAATAAGAATTTTAATTAAATGCTTATAATAAGGAATATGTTTATTCTCATTAAGTGATTGCCATAATTCCCCTAATTCTTTATCAGTAAGTACCCGATCCTTTTTATTTTGTTTCTTACCAACATCAGGAATAGTTAAATCATCAAGAGCACTACTAACAGCATATCGCCTAACTCTACAAAATTTTAAAGCTTGTTTGCACATCTGAAATACATAGCCAGTCGCAACGGGTGATTCTTGTCGTGCTCTATCAAAGCAATTTAACCAATAGCGGGTTTCACAATCACTTAAAGCCATTTCACCAATATAAGGGTAAATATGCTTTTCTAATTGAGCCACATGCCTAACTATATTAACTCGGTTATCTTTCCCGTAATTTTCAACCCAATACTCCAAAGCATCTCTCACAGTGACAGGCTTTAATGAGGATTGAACTTCTATATTTAGTTGTAGCTTTGGATCTTTGCCTAATGCCAGCCAGTTACGACACTTATCACGGAGTTCTCTAGCTTCTTTTAAACTCATATCAGGGTATCGACCCAAAGTAATTACTTTAGCCTCCGTCTCTCTACCACCAATCCTATATTTAAAAATCCAACTAATAGCGCCTTTTTTGGTAACACGGATCATCAACCCTGCACCGTCCGCCAACTTAATAGGCTTATCCTGTTCCTGTCCGTAAAGAGCTTTGAGTTTTCTATCTGTTAATTTGTTTAAAGCCACCATAACGCACCAAAAAGTTAGTTCATATCATTTTGAGTACTTAATTAAATAATATCAATTGGTTATAAGATAATTAAAAAAGTTAGTTCATACACCAGTCATCATTTTGAGTACCCCACCGTGTACCCCACAGTTTGATGCACAAATACGAAAACGTCAATAAACACTGGAACAATATACAGTATTTGTTTTAATTATCTATTTGATTTTATTGAATATTAAAATAACATCAGATAGCATCAAAACTAAAAAAATGAAAATACGGCATGAATTAATAGAAGTCGTATAATACATTGAATTAAAAAGCCCTTTTCATTATTTGTTAAGGGCTTTTTTGTTATTGCAAAACGATAATTCTTTTACATATGTAGTGGGTGATAGCCACGAAATTTTATCACACGTTTTATATCCTTCATCAAGAAGAAAGATATTTACTACAAATGAGATAGGAAAACTGAGCAATACACCGGCAAGTCCTAAATAGACTAAATATCGCATTATTAATTTATTAAATGTTATTAAAGACATAAAAACAATTGATTTTACACCAAGAAAAAACTAAATTGTCATTGCGAAACAAGTAGATATGACAAGTGGTACCCCCAGTGTTAACATAACAATAGGCTCTGAAAATATAATAATATCTTCCATCAGAAATAACGAAATAGTGTAACCATAAACAAGTATTCCAATTACGATAAATAAAATAAGAAAGAATATGGAAACTATTATTTTATCCCATCTTGGCATAATCAAACCTTGGCCATGAGTGAAATATTTTATTAACATCAACCTCAGGTGTTCTTGGTTTTCTTTTTGACTCCTCTCTCAAGTATTAAATGACTTTTTCACTTAAGCCATATTGCTTATCTATATAATCTAAAGTCATCGTGATACCAACCCCTACAAGAAAGACAATTAACCCAACAGCTACTACACTGCCTCCTACCACAGCGCTTGATAATAATACTGTGCCTACAGCCCAAGCTCCAGCAGCAGCCAAAGCTGTTTTTGCCATATCAACCGTTACATTTCCCAAAAAATCGGCTAAATGATATTGATCCTTAAATGCCTATTCCAATCCTTTATAAGCAAATGAAAAAATTAGACAGAATTTAGCACCCTTGACAATGCCATCACATTGAAGATAAAACAAGATATAATATCAATTTCGTAGAGATATGGAGATCAAATTTGAATAAAGTTATTAAATTTATTTTTATTGTTCTATTACTTGTAGGGTCTATTCTAAATATACCCATTTTATTTGTAGATAATCATTTTTCATACACAAAACATGATTTCATTAGGTATAATTTATTTACCTTTGATGAAATCAAAAACGCTCCTATTATTTCAAGCAATTACATTATATTTTACGACTCACCTGATGGTGTAGCACCAATGACTAATTCAATTCTATTTTCAAATGTAAATCCAAACCGTAAAATAGAATTGATAAATTATATTGAAAATCTAGGTTATGTAAAAGATATAAATGCATATTGGAATACAGATGGAAATGAATCCTGGCGTAAAGACAATTTATTTATACAAATAAAACAAATTAATAGTGAACATACGATTTTATTCTTAGTGGAGAAAAATTAATGACATTTTTCTCCACTCATGTTGACTAAGCTATCGGATATTAAAAGTTGGGCTAATAAACCAATGAATAAGCTTAATTGATGCCAATAATAGTGCTAGGCTAATGGTGATAACAGTGAGTGCAAAAACCATCGGTAACGTAAGGGATAAATGAAAAAAGATTATGCCTTGTAAAAGGATAAAGCAAATGATTGGATGAATTAAATAAACACCTAACGCATTATTGGCAAGAGAAGCGTATTTTTGAGTGGTTGGTGCAAGGTAAATAATCCCTGCGCTTAAAATAAAACTTATCAATAAAGAGATAATATATATAATTAATTTTGCAAAAAATAGACTACCTTCTAATTTTGTTAGAATAATATAATTTATATTAGATTGATAATAAAGTATAAATATTGATAATAAACTTATTAAAGCAATAACCACAAAAGATTGACTTCTCAATTTAGCAATTGTTTGTTGGTCTACTAAATAAGCGATAATAAAAAATGGAAAATATTGTATTATAGCCAAGAAAGTAGATAGTTTAGATTCATAGCCTTTAGTTAACAACGATAGCAAAATACTGACAAGCAGAAGAGAGAATAATATTGGTTTATGATGTCTGATGTATGAAGGTAACAATAGGAAAAAAGCTTGCCAAATAGGTGTAGCAAGAAAAAACCAAACACCATTTTGAGGAAAAAGAAGGTAAGTATTAAGGTCAAATTGCCCTGAATAATAAAGAGGGATCATATCAATAGTTTGGAAAGTCGCATAAATCACTAAGGCAGCCAATAAATTATCACGCCAACTTTTCCATGTCCCATTTTTAGTAATAAACCCGATAATAAAAACAAACATAGGAATTAATGTTAAATCAAATATATTAATCAGTAATGAAAAGTCAGGGGTATGGCTTTGTTTCAAATAGAAACTAAAAACAATAAGTGAACTTAATATCAATTTTAATGCTGGCCAATAGGGTTGCTTAATTTTTTCCATACTCAACATTAACTTACCTTAGTTATTTATATTTTTCGGTATAAAATAATAAACCAGTTTACACCTTCCTGCTAATATTAATATAAAAGAAACCAAATATCATTTAGATAAATTTACTTAGGAAACAACTGATAGAGCAAATTCGGGAAAATATCATCTTCAGATTAGAGTTCTATATTCTGTCAATAATGCTAACCTCAACTGAAAACAATGATACTTTATCTTTACTATTAGCATTTTTTTAGACAAACTTTGTCTATACAATAGACAAATTTGATGTTTATCAGGGAATTACTATGACAGCCTTACCACGAAAAAATATGTGGCAGATTGTCCTTACTATCATTTTAGTAGGAATAAATTTACGCCCTTTTTTAACCGGGCCTGGCCCTGTTATTGACAATATTATTGCTTCAACAGGCATGAGCTATAGCCAAGTCTCATTACTCACGTTATTACCCATGATTTTAATGGGAGTCGGTGCTTTGGTTGTGCCCTTTTTACAACCTTATATTCAAGCTCGTAGAGGGCTACAAGTTGCGATGCTTATCTTATTATTAGCATCGTTTTCTCGTGCCTATGTTTCTGATGGTGATCAATTACTTATTACTGCTCTATTTTGTGGTTTAAGTGTCGCTTATATCCAAGCGGTTTTCCCTGGCATCATCAAAGCGTGGTTTGGACAGAAAACTCCCATTATGATGGGTCTCTACTCAGCTATGCTAATGGGAGGAGGTGCATTAGGTGCTCAGTTATCCCCTGTTCTTACGGCATCTGATGGCAATTGGCAACAGGCTCTTGCTTGGTTTGCGTTACCCGCGAGCGTCGCATTAGTTGCTATTACGCTATCAATTAAAAAGAATATTTCCGAAACCAATAAACTGCCACTTAATACATTGATTTGGCGACCAAGAACAGCCTTATTAATTGTTGGATTTGGATTTGTTAATGCCGGCTACGCTTCGATGGTGGCATGGTTAGCTCCCTTCTATCAATCATTAGGTATGCCAAGTGCACAAAGTGGCTCATTAGTTGCTATTTTGTCACTTTTTCAAGCATCAGCAGCATTAATTATTCCATTTCTTGCTGCCAAAAATCATGATCGCCGTTTTTGGCTACTTTTAACACTGACAAGCCAACTTATTGGATTTTTAGCGCTGATGACAATGCCAATGAGTGCCCCTTATCTATGGAGTATCTTTTTAGGCTGTGGGTTGGGTGGTTGTTTCTCAATGATGATGATTGCCGCATTAGATCATGTTCCTCATCCATTACACGCAGGAGCACTATCAGCCTTGATGCAAGGTGGCGGATTTATTATTGCCTCTTTTGGGCCGCTGATCGCAGTATGGCTACAACAAGATGATGGTAGTTTTACCTATGCTTGGGCTTTTCATGCTGTCTTAGTGATATTAACTATGGGATTATTTGCACGGTTAAATCCTCATAATTATAATAAGGCCTATCCTACTAGCCATATATTGACAGATTAGTGATAAAAATAAGCATTATAAGGCATCTGTGTCATTCACTCAGATACCTTATAAAAAGCACATTAATTCTGTTGATAAATATCTGGGACATCAGTGATCAACATATCGACTCCCCATGCTTCAAAATCTTTCACTTCTTTAGGATCATTGGGGGTGTAACAATAAATTTCATAGCCAGCTTGTTTCAACATAGCCGCTTGTTGCTGCGTTAAATATTGATAATTACAATGCACGCTAAACCCCTCTATAGCTTGTAAAGTTTCTAGTGCATTATCAGGAATATCATCCCATAGCTGTCCTCGACGAATGGCGGGCAGATAACGTTTCATCACCATTAATGCGTGAGTATCGAAAGAGGAAAACAGGATTTGTTCGTTAGGGATATCTGCGCTTTTTATCATTTCAGATACCGCTAAACATAAGCGCTCTACATCATCATCAGGCCATGTTTTAAGTTCGATATTGAGCTTAGTGCCTGAGCGCTTTATCAACTGCAAACCTTGTCTTAGTGTGGGAATTTTTTCCCCTTGATAAAGTGAACTAAACCAACTGCCTGCATCAAGGCGGTGTAAATCATCCAAACTATGAAAGCGCACCGCACCTTGTCCATTCGTGCAACGATTAACCGTCTTGTCATGGATCAGTACAGGTACATGATCTGCCGTTAATTGCACATCGGTTTCAATCCATTCACACCCAAAATCAATTGCCATTTTAAATGCAGCTAATGTGTTTTCAGGTGCCTTTCCAGAAAATCCTCTATGAGCGGCTATTTTCATTTTTCTCTCCTTATTCGTTGATATCGCCATCATGACAACCATTTATGACAGCAATTTGACAGTCACACCATCAACATATCTTCATTTAATTGTCACCCATTTGTCATAAAGAACGCTTAGGGTATTTCTTAAATTAGATTGCGCCTTTCGTATTTAAATAAAAAGGAAATTTTACATGTCGATTAAATCCTTCAGTACGCTTGCCATAGCAATAGCATTATTTACTTCACCAACCTACGCAAAAACCGAAATAGAGTGGTGGCATGCCATGGGGGGCGCCTTAGGCCAAAAAGTCAATCAAATCGCCTCAGACTTTAATGCCAGCCAATCAGAATATGTGATAAAACCTGTCTATAAAGGAACTTATCCAGAAACGATGACCAGTGCTGTTGCTGCGTTTCGAGCCAAAAACCAACCTGCGATTGTTCAAGTGTTTGAGGTGGGAACCGCAAGTATGATGGGAGCTAAAAAAGCCGTTTTTCCTGTTTACCAATTAATGGAAAAAACCAACGAGCCATTTGATCCTAATAGCTACCTCTCGACAGTTACCGCTTATTACACCACCAGCGATGGTAAGATGATATCTCTGCCTTTTAATAGCTCAACGCCCGTACTTTATTACAACAAAGCACTCTTTAAACAAGCAGGCATAGAGCAACCTCCTAAAACATGGAAAGAGATGGGGGCAGTCTCTCAGAAACTACTTGATGCTGGCGTGAAATGTGGTTTTACCACCACTTGGCAATCATGGACCCAAATAGAGAATTTTGGCGCTCGTAATAACTTACCTATCGCCACCAAAAATAACGGCTTTGATGGAGCTGATACCTCATTTTTATTTAATCAGGCACCGTTTGTTGCTCATATCCAACGCATGGCGGATTGGTCTAAATCCGGTATTTTTAAATATGGTGGCCGCCAATCTGATGCTATGCCGCTATTTTATACTCAAGAATGCGCCATGGTGATGGAGTCATCTGCAGGCTTTGCGGGTATTAAAGAGAATATGAAAGGCATTGATATTGGTGTTAGCCAATTGCCTTATGACGATACTTTAGTTGATAAACCAGCTAATAGCATTATCGGAGGTGCCTCATTATGGGTAATGGCAGGTCGTCCTGATGCTGAATATAACGGTGTCGCTAAATTCTTTACCTATCTTTCTAGTCCTGAAGTACAAGCAGATTGGCATCAAGCAACCGGTTATTTACCTGTGACGAAAGCCGCTTATGCATTAACACAACAACAGGGGTTCTATCAGCAAAATCCTGGTGCTGATACGGCTATTTTACAAATGACCACCTCTGACTCTACAGCAAACTCAAAAGGCTTGCGCTTTGGTAACTTTTTACAAACGCGAGAAATCGTCGATGAAGAATTAGAAAAAGTGTGGTCAGGCAAACAGAGCGCACAAACCGCCTTGGATAATGCGGTTAAACGGGGAAATGAACAACTACGCCGATTTGAACGCACTCAGTAAGGTATTTGGTATTCGGCGAACATCAATAAGTGTTCGCCTGTTATTTTGTCAGATCTCTGGATACAGTATGGCTTCCCAATCCGTTTACTTTAAACAAAAATGGTTACCTATCGCGCTGATCTTCCCTCAATTAGCCATTACTTTAATTTTCTTTATTTGGCCGGCTGGACAAGCATTGTTGCAATCTTTTCAGTTAGAAGATGCTTTTGGCCTTAGTCGTGAATTTGTTGGTTTAGAAAATTTTCAGCGCTTATTTAATGATAATTATTATTTTGACAGCTTAATCACCACGCTTATTTTTAGTACCAGTGTTGTATTACTTTCAATGTTATCTGCGGTTATTTTAGCGGGTATTGCTGAGCAAATATTACGGGGTAAATTGTTTTACCGCACAATACTTATCGCTCCTTATGCTATTGCTCCTGTTATCGCAGGTTTTCTCTGGTTGTTTATGCTCGATCCTACCATTGGTGTATTAAGCCGAGTATTAAACAAAATCGGTATCAATTGGGATCCGGTCTTAAATACATCTCATGCAATGTGGATGGTCATTTTAACCGCCACATGGAAACAGATAAGCTATAACTTTCTGTTTTTTCTTGCCGCGTTACAATCTGTGCCTAAATCGTTGCTAGAAGCAGCAGCCATTGATGGCAGTGGTCCAATTAAACGTTTTATTACCATTAGTTTGCCATTAATTTCGCCGACAACTTTTTTCTTATTGGTGGTTAATTTTGCCTACGCCTTTTTTGACACCTTTCCCATCATTCATGCTATGACCCAAGGTGGCCCCGGTAATAGCACCTCAACATTAGTTTATAAAGTGTATAACGATGGATTTGTTGGATTAGATTTAGGCTCATCAGCGGCACAATCGGTTATTTTAATGTTGATTGTTGCCATATTGACCATTATTCAATTTCGTTATGTTGAGAAAAAGGTGGCTTACTAATGGTTGAACGTAGACCTCTCTTCCACGCTTTTTGCCATCTTATTCTGATTGTTGGCATTCTTTCTGTAGCATTTCCGGTATGGATCGCTGTTGTTGCGACTACCCACCAAAATACCGAATTTGCCACAGGCTCGCCTCTTTGGTTTGGTCAGGAGGGTATCGAGGTTTTTAAAACGCTCTTTTCATCAGCGGGAACGACTCAAAATAGTGCAATTACCATTAATGGTATGCTATTGAACTCTTTAGTTATGGCGTTAGTGATCACTATTGGTAAATTGGTTATCTCTATTGCCTCCGCTTACGCCGTGGTGTTCTTTCGTTTTCCTGGCAGAATGCTGGCTTTTTGGACAATCTTCTTTACCTTGATGCTCCCCGTCGAAGTGCGGATCATGCCGACCTTTGAGGTAGTGACAAATCTTAATATGTTGAACTCCTATGCAGGACTGACCATTCCACTGATTGCGAGTGCAACGGCTACATTTTTATTTCGCCAATTTTTTCTTACCATCACCCCAGAGCTGATTGAAGCGGCCAAAATTGATGGTGCAGGGCCAATAAAATTTTTCTTTACTATTTTATTGCCTTTATCTCGTACCAATATTGCCGCACTTTTTGTTATCACCTTTATCTATGGCTGGAATCAATATCTTTGGCCAATGCTTATCACCACAGATACTCAGTACTACACCATTGTCATGGGCATCAAACAGATGGTGGCCGTATCTGATGGCGTGATTGAGTGGAACAAAATTATGGCAACCACTTTAATTGCAATGTTGCCACCTGTCTTTATCGTCATTTTGATGCAAAGAGCCTTTGTTAAAGGCTTTGTTGATACGGAGAAATAATATGACTACCGTAACACTGACTAATTTAGAAAAACGTTATCCTAATGGTTATCAAGCAATTTCCACGCTCAATCTCTCTATTGAGCAAGGCGAAATGGTGGTTTTAGTAGGGCCTAGTGGTTGTGGAAAATCAACACTACTGCGCATGATAGCGGGATTAGAAACCATCACAGATGGCGATTTACTGATTGATAATCGACGCGTAAATGAACATGAGCCTAGTGAGCGAGATATTGCGATGGTTTTTCAAAATTATGCCCTCTACCCGCATATGTCTGTCTATGACAATATGGCGTATGGTTTGCGTAATCGAAAAGTCCCCAAAGCTGAAATCATAGCCCGAGTCGATCGCGCTGCTCACATGCTAGAAATAAGCCATTTACTGGATAGAAAACCTAAAGAGCTTTCTGGTGGACAACGCCAACGCGTTGCCATGGGCAGAGCGATTGTCCGTGATCCCAAAGTCTTCTTATTTGATGAACCGCTCTCTAACCTTGATGCCAAACTACGCGTACAAATGCGTCTTGAAATCAAAAAGCTGCAGCAAAAATTAGCCACTACTTCTGTTTATGTCACTCATGATCAAGTGGAAGCCATGACCTTGGCGGATAAATTAGTGGTACTAAACCAAGGTCATATAGAACAAGTTGGCTCCCCCTTAGAGATTTATGAAAGCCCTGCTTCTGTATTTGTGGCAACATTTATGGGATCACCGGCGATGAATATTTTAACCACTCATATCAATCGCGGTATTATTGAAATTGCGGATGGTCATCTTGCTATTTCTGCCCACTCATTACCTAATGGTGAGATCCAACTAGGATTACGTCCTGAACATTTGCTCATAAATCAACAAAATCCACTGTTTCATGCTAATGTCGATTTTATTGAAGCTTTAGGGGCTGATGTTTTAATTTACGCCACCACTTGTGACCAACAATCTATTGTTATTCGAGCCACAAACGATCATGGTGTTAATGTGGGTAATAGAATAGGTGTTGCTATTTATCCAGAAAATCTACATTTTTTTGATCGACAAACCCAAAAACGGATTGAACGTCCTACCATGTTGTTAAGTGAACGATTAGTCTCTTAATTTATTCTCACTGTGATTCATTTTCAGTTTAATCTTAATAGCAATGTTTTTAGCATTGCTATTATTTTTTCATTGATGAGAAAACACACATAACATCAATATACTTAACACTGAAAATGTATAAAGTAGATTATTTTGATGCTATCCATTGCGATTAATCTTTGCTAAAAGAGAAATGATAAAAAATTTACAACATATTAAAATTTAATAAAAATTTTACAATAAACACCTTCAAATCCATTTTAAAAACTATGATTACTTACATTAATAAAAGTACACTTATTAAGGATTTTAATATTTTATATAATAAGTTTAAAAATAGAAAAATACGCATTTAAAATAATAAAAATAATTTTTTATAGCAGTAGAATAATATAATTGGAATATCCGCATATTGCACCACTAGATAAGCACTGCTATTCTTTTGCTCGCATTTAATGTGCAACTAATAATATTAAACTGCTAAGCAGAAAAGGACTTAATTGATAATGAAAATAAAACTACTTGCGACAGTGATGGTATCCACGGCATTACTCTCTGGCTGTAAAAATCTTGATACTTCTATGTTAGCGCAATCAGGTACACAACTTTTCCAAGCGGCAACATTAAGTGATGACGATGTCAAAGCGCTAACTAATGATGCATGTAAAGAAATGGATGCTAAAAACAAAATTGCACCTGCAAATAGTAACTACACTAAACGCTTAAATAATATCGCGAAAGCGTTAGGTAATGAAGTTAATGGTACTCCAGTAAACTATAAAGTTTATCTCACTAAAGATGTCAATGCATGGGCGATGGCTAACGGCTGTGTGCGTGTTTATAGCGGTTTAATGGACATCATGACTGACAACGAAGTGGAAGGTGTATTGGGTCATGAAATGGGACACGTAGCATTAGGCCATACACGTAAAGCAATCCAAGTAGCACATGCCACCGTTGCGGCACGTACCGCGGCCTCTTCAGCGGGGGGAGTAGCAGCACAATTAAGTCGTTCCCAGTTAGCAGAAATGGGGGAAAAACTGGTTAATGCCCAGTTCTCTCAACACCAAGAAACACAAGCTGATAACTTCTCTTACGATCTGCTGAAAAAACGCGGTGTCAATACTTCAGGCTTAGTGACTGGCTTTGAAAAATTAGCTAAATTAGGTGGTAGTGATTCAAGCATGTTTGATTCTCACCCACCATCAAAAGAGCGTGCTGACAATATTCGTAACCGCATTGCCGAAGATAAAAAATAAACTTTATCGCCCCTATATTTAACCATATGGGGGTTTTCTTTATGCTTTTTCCTTGTGGCGAAAACGATTTGCAACATCAGCTAAAAAGCGTTTAATTGCCAGCCTTTCATTTTGATCATACTGTTCAAATAAGGTTATCCATTTTGCCTGAGATTGTTGATGTAACAATTCATGAGCGTGAAACAGCTTTTCCCCTTCAGTGGTTAAAATAAAAAATATCTCTTTTTGGTTATCCGCTAATTTTATTTTCTCAATAGCGCCTTTACTCTGTAAGCGACGACAAATTTTTGAGACTGCCCCACGTGTCATTGCCATATAATCACTGATCGTTGTGAGGTTGCGCATACTCTCTTCACCAATGCAATGGATCACATGAAGCTCTGTGAGTGAATAATTTTCTAACCCCTTCTCTGCTAATACTTTCTTATGGCCTTCATCATTATTCGCTTCTTTTAAATGCAACAATTCACTTAAACCATTAAGCAATTCCTGTGTGGTTACTTGCTGTTTTGTCATTTTGTTTCCTTGGAAAAAATATTTTAAAAAATAATACCAAAACTATTTACAACAATCAAAATATCGCTATTATCTATTTTGTTTCCATGGAAACAAAATTAAGAGGCAATATAATGAAATTATCAATCCGTAGTCTGTTTTACCTTGTTTGCTTTAGCGCTTTATTAGGCTCTCTAGCACAAAATATTTATACTCCTGTACTGCCATTGATCCAGCAGCAATTTAATACCACATTATCACTGGTTAACCTTACGGTATCAGCTTTCACTTTTGCTATGGCTGTTATGCAGTTATGTTATGGTTCATTGATTGATAAATGGGGCAGAAAACCTATTTTGCTCAGTGGGTTAACGATTTCAATTATCGGCGCACTTATTTGTATATGGGCTAATTCTATTAATCTATTAATTTTTGGACGAGTGATCCAAGCCATAGGTATCGCTGCCATCCCTGTTGTTGCAGCAACTATTTTAGGTGATCTCTATCAAGGGAATGAGCGTGCTAAAGCAATGGGAAGTTATCAAATGTTGCTAGCATTAGCTCCAGCGAGTGGTCCTTTATTGGGCGGCTATTTAGCACAACATTATCACTACCAGAGTATTTTTGTTTTCTTAAGTATAGTGGGACTTGTTTTGCTGATTGCCCATCTGTTTTATTTACCTGAAACTCGCCCAGAACAAAAACAGTCCGTTAAAAGCTTATCTGCTATGCGACAAGTGCTCGCCGCCCCAGAGGGTAAATCTGTTTTTGTGATAAGTTTTATGGTGTTTTATAACTACTTCTGTCTATTAGTATTTTTACCTTTAATTGCTTTTCATCTTTATCACTTAAATAGCAGCGAAATTGGTGGGCTTTATGTTCCTATGTCCATTGCACTGGTGTTAGGCAGTTATCTTTACCGTAAGGTTTGTCATTTATTTAGCGCTGAATATGGTGTGATCATAACTTCATGTATAAACCTTGCCATGTTGTCGTTATTTGCCCTATTTTGGCAAATCTCATTACCAATAATGTTAATATTAACGGTGTTATATGGTCTCTCTTTAGGATTAACTATGCCTACACACACGACCTTATTAACCAGCCACTTTAGTTCAGTAAGAGCAACGGCAATGGGTATTTATAATTTTATCCGCTACTGTGGTATGGCAGCAGGGCCTATGGTCGCAAGCTATTTTGTCACCGATAATCATTATCAATATGTCTTTTATTCTTGTGTGATCTTAACAAGTTTGGCATTGTGTTTTGCCATCAAAACGCTACTTTCCACATTAAAACAACAACAACAAACCATCGACTAACAGGA
This sequence comes from Proteus sp. G2674, assembly GCF_009915195.1. Classification (NCBI taxonomy): domain Bacteria; kingdom Pseudomonadati; phylum Pseudomonadota; class Gammaproteobacteria; order Enterobacterales; family Morganellaceae; genus Proteus; species Proteus sp. G2674. The sequence goes on along the minus strand of NZ_JAABLS010000014.1, from coordinate 5,642 downwards.
CATTTGATGAAACTAACCATTGAAAATCTGCCGCAGCTTTCAGCACAAGATAAAATAGATTTAGGGAAAATTTGGCAAGATAGTGAGTACCAAATGGCACTCACTGCACCAATCACCACAGAGCATGCTCTTTTTGTCGCCCGTTTTAACGGGCGATTACTAGCGGCTTGTCGTATAAAATACCGAGCAAAAACAGCGCTTATCAGTGATTTTATGGTAAGAGAAGTGACTCGTCGCCGTGGTGTTGGGCATTACTTACTAACACAATGCCTTAAAAAAAATCCAACCATTACACATTGGCAAGCTTTATTGAAAACAGGGCAAATCAACGATCCTGTAGCACAGGCTTTTTTAGCGCATCATCATTTTACTACTTCATTACAGGCTGATACTTATGATTATTTCTGCAATGATAAAGCATAAAGCCTCGCTACATTATAAGCGGTTTCCTGTAAGTTTTGCTCAGCATTATCAAAGGCTTGTTGTAAAGTGGCAACACCGGGCAGGATAGAGAAAACCGCATCAATCCCCTGCTGATGAACCACATCATAATCCGGTAAATAACCACCAACTAACGCAATCACTGGGCGATGGTATTTTTTAGCTAATTTAGCAACACCTATCGGGGTTTTACCTTGCGCCGATTGGCTGTCCATTCGCCCTTCGCCAGTTATGACCAAATCTGCATCGATTAACTGTTTTTCTAATTCAACAGCGTTAGCAACCAAATCAATACCTGGTGAAAGTGTTGCTTGCGTAAATGCCAGCAAAGGCAGAGCCAATCCTCCTGCCGCACCACTTCCTGCAATATTGATAAGAGTGCGTTGTGTCATTTTCTCAAGATAAGTACCAAAATGGTGTAGTGCGCTATCCAGTTGCGCAATATCTTGTTCTGTCGCCCCTTTTTGTGGGCCAAAGACTTTTGAAGCCCCCAATTCGCCACATAATGGATTAGTTACATCACAGGCGATCTCTATATCAACAGAGGCAAGTTTTGGATGTAGTTGATTGATATCTATAGAATGAAGTTGACTTAATGCATGTCCACCAAAAGGCAGAGATGTTCCAGACTTATCTTTAAGACCAAGACCGAGCGCTTGCATCATACCTGCACCGCCGTCATTTGTGGCACTTCCTCCTAAGCCTAAAATGATCTTTTTAACCCCCAAATCTAGTGCGGCACAAATTAACTCACCGGTACCATAACTCGTCGTTAAATTGGGATTGCGTTGAGATGAAGGGATAAGATGAAGACCTGATGCCTGTGCCATTTCAATCACGGCAGTAGTATTATCGCCTAACACTCCCCAAGTGGCTGTTACCTGTTTACCTAATGGATCACAAACTGGCGTTGTGATAAAACGACCATGGGTAGCATCAACTAATGACGTTACTGTACCTTCACCGCCGTCGGCCATAGGAATACAACAATAATCAGCATCAGGTAAATAACGTGAAAAGCCTTGTTTAATCGCCTCTGCCACCTCTTTGGCACTTAAGCTCTCTTTAAAAGGATCTGGGGCGATAACTATTTTTATCTCTTTCACGTCATGTTCTCCGCGTATAAAAAAAGCGATATATCAATATCGCTTTTATATCATACTCTACAATCAGAGAGGTTGGATTGGCTTTAAAATGTGATTAATCTTCAATCGCTAAACGCAATTTTTTCATCGCATTTTTTTCTAACTGGCGAACTCGCTCAGCAGAAACACCATATTTATCTGCAAGCTCCTGTAAAGTTGATTTATTATCATCTTCTAACCAGCGAGCGCGGATAATGTCTTGGCTACGTTCATCCAGTGTTTTTATCGCTAAAGTCAGTCGGTCAGCCGCATGGTTATCCCAGTTATCTTCTTCAATACCATCAGCAAAGTCAGAAGATTTATCTTCTAAGAACAGCACCGGAGCTACAGGATGTGAGTCATCACTATCATCAGCACTCATGTCAAATGCCATATCTTGTGCCGACATGCGAGATTCCATTTCACGCACATCGCTCTCAGAGACCCCAAGCTCTTTCGCGACTAGCTCGACTTCATCTTGGTTAAACCACCCTAAGCGTTTTTTGTTTTTTCTTAAATTAAAGAACAGTTTACGCTGTGATTTCGTTGTCGCGACTTTCACGATACGCCAATTACGTAACACATATTCATGAATTTCGGCTTTGATCCAATGCACGGCGAAAGAAACCAGTCTAACCCCAACTTCAGGGTTAAAGCGGCGCACCGCTTTCATCAAACCAATATTACCTTCTTGGATAAGATCCGCCTGAGGTAAACCATATCCTGAATAACTGCGAGCAACATGAATAACGAAGCGTAAATGAGAAAGGATCAGCGTTTTCGCTGCTTCCAAATCGCCCTCGTAATGCAGCCGTTCAGCCAGTTCCTTTTCTTCCTCTGCCGTTAACATCGGATAGGAATTGGCTGCACGGATATACGCTTCAATGCTGCCTTGCGGAACCAATGCTAAGGATTGCATTTCTTTTGTCATTCAAATCCTCATGAAAATCAAATAGATAATTAATATTAATACTGTATGGTGAGCAGGAAGAACCTTCTAATAGTACTTAACAGGTCATCGTTGGTGGTAGATATTATGTTTTTACAACATTATTGACCAGCATAAAGACTAAAGGTTCATATCGCATCTATGTTTACATATCTTTGTACTTTACCAAGCAAACCGCAAATTCATCTATTAAAAATAGTACTCAATTCATCTAGGTTAAGTGTAGAACATTATTATGCCAAAGATAGGGGTTTGATAAAATGGCAAGGTTGCCATAATAATGCAACCCGCCATAATAAAAAGGAAAAAAGGGACTAATATGGCTATTCTGGTGTGAATTGACGTAAATGTTGCATGGTGGTCAACCAAGCAGCAAACCAGCCAATGGTCATCGAAACGAGGATCAAAATAACCGATTCATCAAAACCTAATCCAGATATTGAGAAAGTCGTTCCAAATACGGTCGCCGCTTGCGTAACGACATCAGATAACTTCCATACCAATAATGCAGAGAAAATAATCGCAAAAATAGCCCCGATAAAGCCGAGTACTAAACCCCAATTTAAAAAGGGACGCATGATAAAGCCATCAGTAGCACCAATTAATTTCATCACATTAATGGTATCACGACGACTGAAAATATTAAGACGAACACTATTACCAATAACCAATAGCAGTGCCACAATCATTAAGCTACCGATCACCATTGCGATTTGTCCAACTAATGAGGTTAAAGTAGATAACCGAGTAAACCAGCTATCGTCCATTCTCACTTCGTCAACACCGGCAATATTTGCCACTGCATCACGCAAATTAACCATTAATTGCTCGTCATTAGGAACCATAACAGGAGTCACAATCGCGACAGCGGGTAATGGATTTTCTTCTAGCATATCTAATGCGCTACTAAATCCAGACCATGAGCGAAACTCCACTAATGAATCTTGACGAGAAAGATAATTAACCTCTTCAACTTTATCTAATGCCTCGATATTTTTTATCGTTGCCTGCGCTAAGCTGTCATCTAGAGATTTATCAAGATAGACCGTCAGTTGCGGAGTGGGATACCACTGCTCTGCGGCTGTTGATACATTTTTCCAGACAATGTAACAGATACTAGGTAGTGTTAATGAAATCGCTACTACCATCACCGTTAAGAAAGAAGAGAGGGGTTGGCGTAAAAAGTCTGCCATGGTATTACGCCATGCATAACGCCACTGCTCACGGCGTCCACCACGTAATGCTTTTGTTTTCGCTTTTGGTGTTGGCATTGCCTTACGGGAGTGTTTTCCTTTAGCCATTTTGTCCTCCCACCATACGCCCTTGACCTAAGGTTAGAATACGGTAATTCCTGCGCTCTACAAGTGTCATATCATGCGTTGCCATTAACACGGTAACCCCCACGCGATTAAACTCTTCAAACAGACGCATAATGCCTTCTGAAAGTTCACCATCAAGATTCCCTGTTGGCTCATCAGCCAATAACACCGTGGGTTTATTCACAACAGCACGAGCTATTCCCACTCGTTGCTGTTCCCCCCCTGAAAGCTGGATAGGGTAATTTTTCGCTTTATCAAGTAGTCCGACTTTATCCAAGGCGGCTGAAACTCGGCGTCGAATATCCTCTTCACTTGCGCCTGCAATAATCAAAGGTAGAGAGACATTGTCATAAACCGTTCTGTCCATCAGCAAATGGTGATCTTGGAAGATCATCCCTATTTGACGACGTAGAAAAGGGATCTCACTATTTTTTAGCCTACTGATATCATGACCAGCAAACCAAATAGCGCCATCACTTGGACGTTCTATGCCACAAATTAATTTAAGCAATGTACTTTTACCAGCACCAGAATGTCCGGTTAAAAAAGCCATCTCACCAGGGCGAAGATGAAAATCAACCCCCTGTAATGCTTGTCTTCCACCTAAATAAGCCTTGCTGACGTGTTCGAAGCGGATCATTACAACTACTCCTCGCGGGCAAACAGAGCCTCAATAAAATCGTCGGCCTTAAACGGACGTAAATCCTCAATACCTTCACCGACGCCGATATAGCGAATAGGAATACCAAACTGATCAGCGATAGAGAAGATAACGCCCCCTTTTGCAGTACCATCCAGTTTCGTCAAGGTTAATCCTGTCAGCCCAACCGTTTCATTAAACAGTTTTGCTTGGCTAACAGCATTTTGCCCTGTACTGGCATCGAGTGTCAGCATCACTTCATGTGGTGCTTCCTCGTCTAATTTTTTCATTACACGGACGATTTTTTTCAGCTCTTCCATTAAATGAGATTTATTTTGCAATCGTCCCGCGGTATCCGCAATCAGAACATCGACACCTTTTGCTTGCGCCGATTGAATAGCATCAAAAATAACCGATGCTGGATCAGCCCCCGTATGCTGAGCAATAACAGGGATATGATTACGCTCACCCCAAACTTGTAGTTGCTCAACCGCCGCTGCACGGAAGGTATCTCCTGCAGCTAACATCACCGATTTACCTTCAGCTTGGTATTGGCGGGCTAACTTACCGATAGTGGTCGTTTTACCGACCCCATTAACTCCGACCATTAAAATGACAAAAGGTTTTTTACCTTCAATATTTAATGGTTTATCCACTTTATTTAAAATATCGCCCATCTCTTCACGCAACTTACCATAAAGAGATTCAGCATCTTTGAGATCTTTACGACTAGCATGCTGAGTCAAACTGTTAATGATCTTGCTAGTGGTATCCATTCCCACATCGGCAATTAACAACTGCTCTTCTAACTCTTCGAAAAGCTCGTCATCAATTTTCTTACCGCGGAATAGCCCCATAAAACCGGAGCCTAAATTTTGTCGTGTTTTTAATAATCCCTTTTTCAAGCGAGAGAAAAAGCCTTCTTTTTTCGGTCTCTCTTGCTCTACGGGTTTATCGACTAATACCTCTTCGCGTAACGCGACAATATCTTCCGCTTCGGCTTGTGCTTGTGCAATACGCGCTTTTTCTTCAGCTTCAGCTTCTTGGCGTGCTTGTTCAGCTTCTTGCTGTGCTTGACGTTGGGCTTCTTCTTCGGCTAAACGAGTCTGCTCTGCACGTTCAGCAGCTAATCGTTCTGCCTCTGCTCTTTGCGCTTCTTGGCGTGCTTG